>CAMCJW010000073.1 GCA_945875195.1 Chitinophaga pinensis
AATAACAGGTAGTACTTCTGCTGGTGCAACCGATGTTCCAGTGTTAAGAGTGCCAGTTAAGGTAACAGCTTCTCCATGTAACCCTGGTGTAATCACAAATTTTAAATTTAATACAAGTGGAACTACCGCTGTAGCAAACATTGTTTCAGCAAAACTTTACAAAACAGGCGCTTCGGCCTCATTCAATACCAATAATTTGTTAGGTACTATTACCTCACCAAGTGGTCAAATGGAATTCATTGTAGCTGATACTGCCTTAAATGATACCAACAACTATTGGTTAGCTTATGATGTTTCGGCAACTGCACCTAATGCAAACATATTAGACGCTAGATTTGATAGTGTTGAAGCATTTGGGTCTTTCTATCTTCCAATTAATGGAAATCCAGCAGGAAACAGAACTATTACATCTCCTATGACTTATTTGAGCTCAACTGCTAGTCACCCAACTACAACTTATGTAACGCCAGGTGCAACCAATGCTCAATTATTGCGCATTAGAGTAATTAATTCTTCTGTTGGGTCACCAATTTTTGCTACTATTTTTAACTTAAATACAACAGGTGGTGGTTTGGATACCCTCAATATCGCAACTTCTAAATTATTTTATACTGGAAGCAGTTCAACTTTTGCTACTACTAATTTATTTGGTTCTTACTCAGTAGTTGCACCAACTTCCGCTATTTGGCCTACCTATCAAATTACGGGAAATCAACAATTGTTGAATGACACTAATTATTTCTGGTTGGTTTATGACATGAAAGCGGGTGCAATTTTAGGTGACTCTGTTGATGCAGAGGTAACTGGTATTACCATTGCAGGCGTTTCGCAAACTCCTTTAGTTACTGCTCCAATTGGTTATAGAAAAATTAGAGCTGATTATTGTGCGTCTGCTGCTACTTTAACAGGAGATGAGGACATCTTTGGTGTTCAGTTTGGCTCTTTAAATAATACTTCAGGTTGTACTACAGTAGCGCCTGGTCCTGGATCAGCAAATCAGTTCTATGCTAATTACACAACTTCGGTTGCTGCACCGGATATTTCAGCTGGTATAGCAACAACAATTAATATTACTAAAGGCACGTGTGGTGGGTTTTACGGCGAGGTTATCTCAGTATATATTGATTTAAACCAAGATGGTCTATTTACAGGTACAGGTGAAAATGTTTATAATTCTGCATATGCTGTTGGTGTTGCCAACCAAGTTATTAGTGGTTCTATTACCATACCATGTACTGCTTTATCAGGAATAACACGCATGCGTGTTGTTTATGTGGAAGGAACAGCTGCCCCTGCATGTGGTACATATGGATGGGGAGAAACTGAAGACTATAACATTAATATAGTGAATGGTCCTGCAGTATTCTCTAGCACAACTGCCATACAAATTACGGGCAGTACTTCTGCTGGCGCAACTGATATACCTATATTAAGAGTACCAGTTAAAGTTACTGCTTCACCTTGTAATCCTGGTGTAATTACCAATATGAGGTTTAATACTAGCGGTACAACTGCAGTTGCTAATATCGTTTCTGCTAAATTGTACAAAACAGGAACTTCTGCTACCTTTAATACCAATAACCTTGTAGGAACTATTTTTGCACCAAGTGGTCAAATGGAATTCATTATTGCAGATACTGCAGTGAATGATACCAATAACTATTGGTTGGCTTATGATATTTCTGCTACAGCTCCTAATGCAAATGTATTAGACGCTAGATTTGATAGTATTCAAGCATTTGGTTCATTCTACCTTCCTGTAAATGGAAATCCAACTGGCAACAGAGTAATATCGGTTCCAATGACTTATGTTGGTTCATCCTCGGTTCATACAGAGCTAACTGCAGTACAACCTAGTTCAACTGCAAATAGAATGTTAAGAATGATGGTAAGAACAGGTTCAACAGGTGCGCCAATTGCATTAACTCAATTCTCTTTAAATACCAATGGTGGTGGGAATGATACCATGAATATTGCGAATGCCAAGGTTTTCTATACTGGCGCTAGTGCTAACTTTGCTGCAACTACTCAGTTTGGAACAACTTATACAGTAACCGGTGCTACAACTGCAACATGGCCTGCATACCAAATTAATGGTAACCAAACTTTATTGAATGATACCAACTATTTCTGGTTAACATATGATTTAAAAGCTGGTGCAATATTATTAGATTCAGTAGATGCTGAAGTAACTGGAATGGTGATTGCTGGTGTTTCTCAAACACCTACTGTTACAGCACCTGTAGGTAATCGTAGAATTCGTCAGGCTTATTGCGTATCTTCTGCTACTACTGCTTTTGATGGTGAGATATTTAACGTTACTGCTGGTAACTTAAACAATACTTCATCTTGTACAACCACTGGTGGTGCTGGATCTACACTTAGTCAATACTCAGATTATACAACTACAGTAGCACCTGCAGATTTCTACGTTGGAGCTCCAACCTCTATTAATATCCATGCAGCTACTTGCGGCGGTCAATACAACGGTGTTGCTGGTGCATGGATCGACTATAACCAAGATGGTGACTTTACCGACTTAGGTGAAACTGTATTCATGTCAACTTCATTCTTATATGGTGTTGGTATCTATGTAGGAGGAAGCTTTACAGTTCCTGCAACTGCTACTTTAGGTAATACTAGAATGCGTGTTGCCTTAATCGAAGGTGGAACGCCACCAATTAGCTCGTGCGGAACTTATGGTTATGGTGAAACTGAAGATTATTTAGTAAATATTTTGCCTGCTGTTGGTGGAAGCTTTGTTTGGAATGGTTCTGTTTCTACAAATGCTACTATACCTGCAAACTGGACGCCTGCTAGAAATACGGCTAGTCCTTACGATAAATTGATTTTCAATAGTGCTACGCCACTTTCTATCACAAATGTACCTGCAACTAATTTAGGGGTTATCCAATTAACGCCTTCAACTGTTGTAACTTTTGCTGGTACTGCTGGTAATGTAGTTGCTGTGAGAGATTCAATGAACTTGGGCGCTGGTAGTAGATTAAATACAGGAACTTTAATTGCTCAACTAGGATGGGATACTACTAATATTGGTTTAATCAATGGAACTGGTAGAATCAATGGTAACTTGAATCGTTATTTCAATTCAACTTTAACAAGTATTGATTTCCCTTTCACTAATGCAACAAATGCTAATAGAACGGCATCAATTGCCTACACTACTTTCCCAGTAAATTCTGGTTTATTGAGTGGAAGCTTTGTGAATGCTACTCCTGGAAATGCAGGCTTACCATTAACGGATTTATCTGCAGCAATAACTGCTAATAGAGCTGGTATTAATGGTTATTGGACTATGAACACCACGGTAACTGGTGGTACTTATACTGCAACATATACTGGTGGTGCCTTTACTGGTGTAAATGCTTATCTTGGTTTATTGTTACTTAGAAGAGCAGATGCTGTTAGTTCATGGTCATTGTCTGGAACGCATGTTACTACAACAGGTTCTAATGCTTTACCGGTATTGAGTAGGTCTGGTTTAACTGTTTATGGTGAATTTGCAATGGGAGGTGATACTATCTCTAATCCATTACCTGTAAACATGTTATTCTTTGCTGCCAAAAATCTAGATGGAAATGTTCAATTAAATTGGGCTACTGCAAATGAAATCAATAACAAAGGATTTGGTGTTGAACGCTCAATCAATGGTGTTGACTTTACAGAGCTTAGTTTTGTAAAAGGAAATGGTACCGTTAACAAAAATGTAAACTATGCTATACTCGATAAGCGTGCATTTGAATTAACTGTAAGTTCTCAATTATACTACAGACTTCGTCAAGAAGACTTTGATGGTAGCGTGAATTATTCTAATACAGTTATGGTTAGCGAAAATGATTTCTCTGACAACTCAGTAGAAGTTTATCCTAATCCATTTGTGAATACTGTTGGTGTGAAATTTATTTCTGCATCTGATGTAACTGCAAATGTTGAAATTACAGATATGCAAGGCAGAGTTATCTCAACTGAAAAAGTGAAGGTTAATGCTGGTAATTTCTACCACCAAATGGCAAGCGTTGAAAATATGAGCAATGGCGTATATTTTGTGAGCGTTACCATTAATGGTGTGAAACAAACTACTAAGGTTGTTAAAACAAACTAATAGCTTATAGTTATCTTATTGAAAGGGCGGCCATTTATGGCTGCCCTTTCTTTTTTATACTAATTAGAGAAAGCAACCTAAGATACTTATCCCTCCAAGCTAAAGTAAAGTAACCATTGAATTACTTGATTACCGGAAATGAATTTTAATAAATTTTAAACAAGGTAAATTAACTGCAACAGTGGCAGGAGCTATTTCAAAATGAGGGCACGAATATGATTGGCACCCAAGGATGCATTGATATGCGCTTGATAAATAAAATAGATGAATTAGGCTTTGCGGCCAATCAATACAATATCCCAAGTGAAATCTAATTTATCTTGGGTGAGGTAAAAATCTGAGGTTTGTATATTCAATGTGTCTGAGTTGGTATTTTTTAAATCCTTTCTCATCATACTTGTTAAGAAATTGTATGGAGCAACTAATAGCGAAGCTGGAATTATTTTATGTAGCCCTAATGGATCAAAACGAAGTATTTTTTTAGCCCAACGGGCATTTTCTTCATAATAAATATTCACCTTCTCATTGCCTTGTACTCCCCAAATTTCAATGCTGTCAAATACTTCAGATGCCTCTTTGCGCATTTCATCAAAAGTATACTCGTGCACATGGAAAGGGTTTCTAGCTATGCTCATTTTCGCATTTGGCGTTGTACATAGAAATACGCCACCTGGCTTTAAAACACGCATTACATCCTGCATAAAAGCCTTTCTTGGTTCAATGTGCTCAATAAATTGAAAAGCTGTAACAACTTCCTTGCTTTCGCTTTCTAAAGGAAGAGGAGGAACCTTGCCACTTATAAATGATAAGTTCTTTTTTGCCGCATGTTTTGAGCGTGCATCCGCTATGGTTGCTTCGCTGTAATCAACACCAATTGTTGAGGCTGTGTAATCAGCTAAAAACTGGGTACCGTAACCATCGGCACAGCCAATATCGGCAGTAACCTTGTCTTTTAAGAAACTAATTGCCCATTCATAGGCGAAAAAGCAACGTTTAACGGTTACATTATTGCTATCTTCAAAACTCGGTCTTTCTCTATCGAACATTGTATTTAAATTATAACTGCCGCCTAGCAGTTGATGTGCAAAAGTAAGGAAATGATTAACTTTGGTAAAATTTAATTATTGAATATGAATTTTAAAGGCTTAATAAAGTTCTTAAATGCGTTAAATGCAAATAACAGCAAGGATTGGTTCGATCAAAATCGCAAGGAATATGAAGAGTTGCGTAAAGAATGGATTGAATTTGTAGGGACTTTGATACAAGCTGTTCAAGGCTTTGATTCTTCTATACCCATGCTTGACCCTAAGAAATGCATTTTTAGAATCAATAAGGATATACGTTTTAGCAAGGATAAATCTCCTTATAAAACCAATTTTGGCGCCATAATTACACCGGGAGGAAAGAAGGAAATGTTTTCTGGGTATTACCTTCATGTTGATCCTAAAGAAATTTTTATTGCGGGAGGAGCTTACCAACCCATGCCAGAATTATTGGCTGCTATCAGGCAAGAAATTGATTACAATTTTGATGAGTTCTTTGAAATTGTTTCTAATAAAAAAGCGAAAGCATTATTTGGAGAATTACAGGGTGATAAGTTGAGTAGACCACCTAAGGGTTATGAGGCTGATAATCTAGCTGTGGCATATTTGAAACACAAAGGTTTTATCTGGGTTCAGAATTTTAAAACCAATGAATTGTATGATGCAGCTTTCTTGGAAAAAATTACAAAGTCGTTTGAGGCAATGAAACCTTTGAATAATTTTTTGAATAGGTGTGTTGTAAAATAGTGCTATAAAAATTTAGCTAATGTTTCCATTTTATTTTGGGTTTCTTTCCATTCTAGCTTTGCATTTGAATCGGCAGTTATACCTGCGCCAGCAAATAAGGTTATGGTTTCTTTTTGCCATTGTAGGCACCTTAAATTAACAAAAAGCTGCAGGTTGTTTTCAATTTTAAATCCAACAAAGCCAGCATAACAAGAACGTATAAATCCTTCCTCTTTATTTATAAATTGAAGGGCATTTGTTACAGGAAAACCAGCAACTGCAGGAGTTGGGTTAATTGCAGCCAAAAAATCAACAGCACTTTGAAGTTTATTTTGGGTATTGAATTTAAACTCTGTTTTTAAATGGAGTAGATTTCCTGAGGTATAATCAAACGGGCCATTTTGAGTAAAAGAAATTTGGTATTTGTTTAGGTTTTCAATGATAAAATCTTCCACCATTTTCTGCTCCATTATTTCTTTGTGCGACCATTTTTTCGACTCAGATTTTAGCATAGTTCCGGCCAAGGCTACTGTATTATAAGTTGAATCCTCATTAGTTAGCAATGGTTCGGGCGTGGCTCCTATCCATGTTCCTGTTTGCGGTGTGGAATACCAATAAATAAAAGCAGATGGATAGGCTTCTTGAATTTTATCTAGTAATTTTTTTGGATCAAAATGAAGGCATGGAATATTTTTGGTGTTGGCAAGAACCACTTTTTGAAAGTGATTGGCTTTCATTTGAACAATTGCTTTTTCTACTATTTCAATATAATGTGCTTCGCCTAAATCATTGTATTCATTAGCTTTAAATTGGCAAGAAAAACTATCATCGGCCTCATAATTTTCAAGTTGGTTAAATGGTATAAAATAGGCCTCACTTCCTTGATTGAAATTAGAAATTAGAAAGGCATTTTCCTTTATTTGAGAAATTGAAGTTGGCTCAGAACTACATTTACCAGTGACCTGATAAGTTTGGGTTTGGTTTGGCAAACGAAAAATAGCAAATGAATCAGGCAGTTGATTTAACATTATTAGGTATTGGAATTACTGCCATGGTTAATCTGCAAATACAACAAAGTTGCTGTAAATGATTGCTTATTTTAATTTCCCAAACGTGGGTTGTTTTTCCAATATGAAATGCTCTTGCTGTTCCAAAAACCCAACCTTGGTTTGCACCTTTTATATGATTTGCATTGATGTCTAATCCTAATGCAACAAATTTGGTTCGATCCAAACATAAATTTGCGGCCATACTGCCAACAGTTTCGGCTAAAGCGCAGAATGCACCTCCATTTACTATTCCAAGTGGCTGAATAGTTCTATGGTCAACGGGCATTTTTGCAACAAGGAAGTCTTCCCCAATTTCGCAAAAATCAATACCAAGCCATTCGCACATGGTGTTTTTGTTTCTTTCATTGATAGCCTCCAATGAAATTTGTTCGGGTTGAAAAAAGAAACTCATTCTTATTTAATGGTTGTATGTATTTTACAATTTTATTTTATTGTCTTTCGGGTTTAATCGATTTGTTTATAGAGTGGTTTTTGCCCGTTTCAAAAACTAATAAAAGCAAGGTTACAAAATAATGAAGATTAGCACAAGGTGTTATTGATATTAATTTCATTGCCAAATAATTTTAGGTAACCATTTTACCTTTTTCAAGTGGGCCAATTGAAATAGAATTTTGAACCCTTTCCTTGGCTAGATTCTATCCAAATTCTACCGCCATAACCTTCAATAATCTTTTTCCCAATAGCCAAACCTGCTCCGGTATTTTCAATATTATTCCTATTTTCTAGGATTCGAAAAATAGTAAAAATCTTTTCATGATTTTCTAAAGCAATTCCTGGTCCATTATCTGCAATACAAAATTCAATTTTTGACCCAACTTCTTTGTAAGTAATATTTAAAACAGGCTTTTTGTTAGTATTGTGGTTTATAGCATTTGAAATAAATACATGAAATACCTCTGAAAGGTCTTTATGATTAGCAGTAACAATAGGCAATGATTCATCTACTAAAATGGCAATATTATCAGGCATTTCGGCGTTTTCTAAAACTTCATATACAGCCTGTTTGGAGCTGATTTTTGATTGATTTTCTGTGGTTTTTCCAGCTTTAGCGTATTTAAGCAATGAGTTAATTATTGCCTCCATTCTATGAACGCTGCCTTTTAATATGGTAAAATGTTTGGCTGAGTCTTTGGTTAATAAGCCCACCATGTCTTCCTTAATCCATTCTGTTAAATTGTTGATATCGTGCAACGGACTTTTAATGACCTGCGAGTTAATATTTGCAAATTGATCCAGTTCTTTGTTTTTCTTTTCAAGTCTATTGGTGTATGCTTCAAGTGATTTGATATTATCCTGATCTTTATTTTTAGCAAGTTTCAGGTTATCTCTCATGTCGGTGAGTGCTTTCCCCAGACGGTCTTTGCCGCTGAGCATAGGAATTTTTATATCGTAATCTCCTTTTCCAATGGCACTTGCAACTTGTTCTTTTGCTTTAAAACCCTGAACAACATTCTGTGCCGAGTTAATCATTTCCCCAATTTCATCAGTTCTTGTAATTTGAGACTGAAACGAAATGATCCTCCCTTCACCAACTTTATCCAAAATAGCACTGAGTTCTTTGATAGGTTTGATAACAGTGATATTGCTAATGTAAAAGAAAAGCAAACCTAAAAATGCAATAGCAACAATCATTGATACCAATAGGTATGAAAGGTTACGATAAATTGCATTTTTTTTGGCTTCTAGCTCATTAAAAATGCCAGTAGCTAGTTTACTTGTTTCATTAAGTATGAGAATTTGTTTACCTATTTCGTTTTCTATTATTTCCCTTGTTTGCTGAACTTGCTGCATTTTAACAAGGTCCAAATACACATCAATGGTATCCAATAAACTCAGTAATTCTTTTTGGGCATTCATCACAGTTTCTAAAGACCTATCTACTCCAACGATTCGGTTTTTTATATCTTCGAGTTCTGGTTCTTGACAAAGGCCAATCAATGTTAATTTTTGGTGGTCGTAATCACTTGAATGAATTTTTTGAAGTCGGAATTGTTTACTTGGATTTGGCTTATTTGAAAGATCTAAACTAATTCTTCCAGACTCTTCAATTAGGTTTTGGTAATCATTTACAGCGCTAATTACCGGAATATAGTAATTAGTGATTTTTTTATCAATGTTTTTGCCATACTGAAGTAATAAAATTGCAGCAGTGGTAAAAGCCAGGATAAGCGATATAACAGCGAAGAAATTGATAGCGATTCTCTTACCCATCTTCATTCTATTTACCCTGTTTAATAGTCCTTGATACATCTTTAGTATGTACTTATAAACGTAATACATATTGAATAAAGACCCAAATTAATAAGGCACATGATTTCAGCGTTTTATGTTGGGACGTCTGATTTATTAGTCAGTGCAAAGCGCCCCCAATAGCTTAAAAACTTTTATTTGGGCGCTCTTGTTTGATGTTCTTTTTTTATAAGGCTTAATAGCATAATTTGCGTGTATTATGACAAGTGGATATACGCTCAATAATTTTAGAATGCTTCCTATTAGTAGCAAGGAAGAATTAACCTCGGCACAGTTTTCTGATAATGATGTGTTGGATAGGCCAGAGGATATAAGGGTAAGGGGTACTAATATTGATAAAGCAATAGCCTTAGGAAAAAGCAAAAAAACGTTTACTTGTATTATTTTAAAAGCAGGAGATAAATTGTTTAAAATAGAGTCGATTGTAATAGGGTTAGATAAAAACTTCGCTTTTCTAAAAAACGGCATGAAGATTCCATTATTGGCTATCTACAGCGTAGATTTTCTTTAAATTTTTTAAAACAAAAAAGGCTGGTAGGGTATTCCTATCAGCCTTTTTTTGCTTACTAATTTTAATTACTCTACGGTAACAGATTTAGCCAAGTTTCTCGGCTGGTCAACATTACAGCCGCGTAAAACTGCAATGTGGTAGGATAGTAATTGTAAAGGAATTGTTGCAATTAATGGCAATAAAGCTTCCTCACAATTTGGTATATAAATAACATGGTCTGCCATTGATTGAATATGGGTATCACCTTCGGTTGCAATGGCAATAACTTTTCCTTTTCTGGCTTTTACTTCTTGTATATTACTAACTACTTTTTCATAATTACTATGTTGGGTTGCAATAACAATAACCGGCATTTCTTCATCGATTAAGGCAATTGGACCATGTTTCATTTCAGCAGCGGGGTATCCCTCAGCATGTATGTATGAAATTTCTTTTAGCTTAAGTGCGCCTTCAAGTGCAATAGGGAATCCATAGCCACGTCCAAGATATAGGGCGTTGCGGCTATCTTTAAATTCTTTGGCAATGATTTGAATTTGTGCATCCGTTTTGAGCACTTTCTCTATTTTGGCAGGAATGGTTTCAATTTCAGATAAAAACTCATTTAAACGGGTATTAGAAATAGTACCTCTTTTTTGAGCCATTGAGAGAGCCATTAAAATAATAGCAGTTACTTGTGCAGTAAAGGCTTTAGTGGAAGCTACGCCAATTTCTGGGCCTGCATGCGTGTATGCTCCAGCATCTGTAAATCTAGGAATACTGGCTCCAACAACGTTACAAATACCAAATATAGTTGCTCCTTTTTTCTTAGCCAATTCAAGCGCTGCAAGTGTGTCTGCCGTTTCACCGGATTGAGAAATAGCGATTACAAAATCGGATTCCCTTATAACAGGATTTCTATATCTGAATTCTGAAGCATACTCAACTTCGCAAGGAATGCGTGCAATGTCTTCAAATAGATATTCACCAACAATTCCAGCATGCCAAGAAGTACCACAACCAATGATTATTATTCGGTCGAGATTTTTAATTTTGTCTTCAAACATATCAATACCTGCCATAGTAATTCTTGCCTCAGGCAGGTGAATTCTTCCTCTAAAAGAATCCATGATACTTCTAGGCTGTTCAAAAATTTCCTTCAGCATAAAATGCTCATATCCCCCTTTTTCAATATTTTCAAGGTTGAATTCAATTTCTTGGATATAAGGCGTTTTAATAGCATTATCTATGGTTTTGATGGTAAGTTTATTCCCATCAATGATGGCAATTTCTCCATCTTGGATGTAAACCACATTTCTAGTGTATTCAACAATTGGAGTGGCATCACTGGCAATAAAATGTTCATTTTCACCAACGCCAATTACCATAGGGCTACCTTTTTTTGCACCAATTAAGTAATTGG
>CAMCJW010000074.1 GCA_945875195.1 Chitinophaga pinensis
TCACTCTTTAAAACACTGGAAAGCATGGATACGCCCAATTCAGTAAAAACAAAAGGCTTCTTTCTGAATCCCATTTTCTCAGAATTGGAAGTCGCAAATTGCGACTTCCAATTCTCAAATTCTACATCTGTTAACTGAAACAAAAAGTCTTCCGGAGATCGGGTTTATAGTATTTAATTTTTGATTAATTTCTTCACTAAAATGGCATTGGGGGTTTTAATGCTGATAACATATATAGCTGATGGTATTCTAGAAATATCAACTTCCAAACTATTTGCCAATCTCAACTGCTCCTTCCCTAATAAATCATATACACAAACTTCCATTATATCATGAGGCAATAATCCCTCAATATTAAAACTAGTTTGTGCTGGATTTGGATAGACATTTACTTTGGTATCATCTATTGGTTCAGACAGAAAATTGCTACCAGTACAAATTACTTTGTTTAAGTACAACCAAATTTCATTATTAAAAGAAATAGGCACTTCGCCATTGTCTCCGGGAGCATCGCCAATTCTGAGCATCACCAAATTCATGGATGGAACTACATTGATCAATTGCCCATTTTTCCCCATTGCCGCATACATATCTTTAGGTGCATTGGGAGCCAACATTCCAGGAAACACAATTTGTGAACCTGGCGCCATAAATTTATCTGTGCCATTCAACCAGGTTAAATAGCCATAACCAGGATTAATGCTTTGCGAACTATTGGTCATCTTTCTAAAATAGCTCGTATCTGATAATATATCGGTTTGATCCCATTTACCTTTATTCAACAACAACAACCCAAACCTAGCCATACTGCGGGCATTGCTATAAAGCACATTGTTAAAATCCGATTTGAACCAAAGACCATTGATGGCAGTTTTATTGCGAATCTCAGTATTAAAAAATTGCTGCCAAGTTTGTCCACTAGCAGCTTCAACAACCTTATCCAATAATGTATAAGGCGCATTGTGATAAGCCCAACGAGCACCTGCATCGGCCTTGTATACCAAGCAAGAATCAAAAGTACAATCTTTATTGATACCATTGTCATCCAACCCAGTTGTCATGGTTAACTGATTACGCACCTTAATTTGGTCTTCTTTTAAGGCGGGTTCGTTTGTCCAACCTTTACCCAAAAACTTTGAGCTAGTATCTTCAATAGACAATAATTTCTTTTGTTGAGCAACACCAACCATAACAGCACTCATGGTTTTACCTGCCGATGCCCAATACCAAAAACTGTCTACAGTAAAGCTTCCAAAATACTTTTCCAAAACAATTTTTCCGTCTTTTAACACGATAAATCCTTTGGTATTTTTTGATCCTAAATAATTATACAAACTATCAGTTTTTGAAACACACCAACCCAAACCCGCAGGCGATAATGTATCCCAAGTTTTTCCTACCAAGGGTGGAAAATACAATGATTGAGCCGAGCTACTCAATCCAATTAAAATTAAAATGTATAAAAGTGCTTTTTTCATATACCTGCAAAATAACAATTGTTTGATAGAAAATAATGAAAATGGTTTAATTATCAGTATAATAAAAACCTCAAAACCTTGTTGGTTCAAACCGAAATTTAAAAAAACTATTCACCTAAACTTTTTTTACCTCAATTGATCTTTCGTTGAAAACTTTTTATTACCCACTATTTATCCGCATGATGGCTTATAATTTTCAACACTTCCTTACATAAATTAATACTTCACTTACATTCGCTTTCAGATATAAAAATGAAGTTCTCTCACCTACACGTACACACACAGTTTTCGCTACTTGATGGCGCAGCAGATATTGGCAAACTATACAAAAAAGCCATGAACGATGGCATGCCTGCCTTAGCCATAACCGATCATGGCAACATGTTTGGTGCTTTTGAATTTGTTGCCGAAGCCTATAAACACAAAAATGAAGATGGTTCGCTAAAAGTAAAACCTATTGTAGGTTGCGAATTCTATGTAGTGAACGATAGAACCCGACAAAGTTTTACCAAAGACGACAAAGACATCAGGTACCACCAACTCATGCTGGCCAAAAATGAGGAGGGCTATAAAAACCTCATCAAACTTTGTTCTCTTGGCTACATGGAGGGCATGTATGGCAAATACCCCAGAATTGATAAACAACTCATTGAAAAATACCACAAAGGTTTAATTGCTACCACCTGCTGTTTGGGCGCATCTGTTCCCAAGGCCATCTTAAAAAAAGGCGAAGAAGCCGGTGAGCTAGAATTTAAATGGTGGCTCGATTTGTTTGGAGAAGATTATTACATTGAATTACAACGTCACGATATTCCCGACCAAAATAAAGTAAATGAGGTTTTATTGCGTTTTGCCCAAAAATACAATGTGCCCATCATAGCCTCAAACGACTCACATTACGTTGATCAAAAAGATTCAAACGCACATGATATTCTTTTGTGCATCAATACAGGCGAAAAACAAAGCACCCCTACCGTAAAGGAAATAGATGATGAGGTTAGCATCAAAGGCAAACGTTTTGCATTTTATAACGACCAATTCTACTTCAAAACTACTGAGGAAATGTCATCGCTTTTTAGCGATATCCCTCAGGCAATAGACAATACCAATAGCATCATCGACAAAATTGAAACCCTCGATTTAAAACGAGATATCTTATTGCCTAATTATGAAATTCCACCTGGATTTTTAACCCAAGATGATTACCTACATCACCTTACCTATACTGGTGCCAAAGCTCGCTACAAAGACGTAACTCCAGAGGTAGAAGAACGTCTCAACTTTGAGTTGCATACCATCCGCACCATGGGGTTTGCTGGTTACTTCTTAATTGTAGCAGATTTCATCAAAGCGGGCAGAGAATTGGGCGTTTTTGTGGGCCCTGGTCGTGGTTCTGCAGCTGGCTCTGCTGTAGCCTATTGCATTGGTATAACAAATATTGATCCCATAAAATATGATTTACTTTTCGAACGTTTCCTAAATCCCGATCGTAAGTCAATGCCCGATATTGATACTGATTTTGATGATGCCGGCAGACAAAAAGTGATTGATTATGTAGTGCAGAAATATGGTCGTAATCAAGTAGCACAAATTGTTACTTATGGTACCATGGCTGCAAAAATGAGTATCAAAGATGTATCGAGGGTGCTTGATCTTCCTTTAGCCGATGCCAATGCATTAGCCAAGTTGGTTCCAGAAAGACCTGGAATAGAATTAGGAAGGCTGCTCAATGCGCCTCTTGATGGCGCCAAAAGTTTAAAGGAAAAAGAAGGTCTTCAATCTGAGGAAATAGACAATGTTAAGAAACTTCGCGAACTCTATAATGGCAATGATATTCAATCTAGGGTATTAAAAGAAGCTGAAATTTTAGAAGGTTCGGTGCGTGGAACTGGAGTGCATGCTGCAGGTATTATTATTGCACCATGCGACCTTACCGACCTTATTCCTGTTGCAGTTGCAAAAGATTCGGATCTTTTAGTAACACAATTTCAAGGTAAGGTTATTGAAGATGCTGGAGTAATTAAAATGGACTTCTTAGGACTCAAAAACTTAACCATTTTAAAAGATTCCTTGGTATTGATAAAAGAAAATCATGGCATAGATATCATTCTTGAAGACATCCCTTTAGATGATGCTAAAACTTATGAGCTTTATCAAAGAGGTGAAACAAATGGCACTTTCCAATTTGAAAGTGCGGGCATGCAAAAACACCTCAAAGACCTAAAGCCAGATAAGTTCGACGATTTAATTGCCATGAACGCTTTATACCGTCCGGGCCCAATTCAATATATCCCAAATTTCATCGCCCGTAAACATGGCAGAGAGGCTATAAGTTACGATTTAGAAGAAATGAAGGAGTACCTTGAACCTACCTATGGTATTACCGTTTACCAAGAACAGGTAATGCTACTTTCACAAAAAATTGCTGATTTTACCAAAGGAGATGCCGATACCCTGCGAAAGGCAATGGGTAAAAAAGATAAATATACGCTCGATAAAATGAAGGGTAAATTTATGGCAGGTGCAAGTGCAAAAGGATTTAAGCCTGAAACTTTAGAAAAAATATGGACAGATTGGGAGGCTTTTGCCCAATATGCTTTCAATAAATCTCACTCAACCTGCTATGCCTATGTGGCCTTTCACACGGCTTACCTAAAAACGCATTACCCCGGCGAATACATGGCCGCCATCCTCACCAATAATTTAGGAAATATTGACAAGGTTTCCTTCTTTATGGAAGAATGTAAACGCATGGGTGTGCCTGTGCTTGGGCCAGATGTAAACGAATCTGTTTCTACATTTTCCGTAAATAAAGTTGGTCAAGTTCGTTTTGGTTTGAACGCAATTAAAGGCGTTGGTGAAGCCGCGGTTGATGCCATTGTTGCCGAGAGAGCCAAAGGTGGTACGTTCAAAAGTATTTTCGATTTAACCAAACGTGTTAACCTAAGAGCTGTTAACAAAAAAACCATTGAGGCTTTAGCCCTTGCTGGAGCCTTTGATTGCTTCGAAAATAGCACACGTGCCCAATATTTTGCCAATGGCAACGATGAAATAAATACCATAGAAAAAGCCATAAGATATGGCAATTCGGTTCAATCCAACGCAGCATCTAACGCCATGAGTCTTTTTGGTGCGGTATCGGGCGTTATTTTACCCGAGCCACCCCTGCCTGTAACCGAGCCATGGAGTTTGATGCAACAACTCAATGCCGAGAAAGACGTAATTGGCATGTATCTTTCCGGACATCCACTCGATCCCTATAAACTAGAAATTGACAAGCTAACCACACACAGATTAGGTGAACTAAACGACCTTGCAACCCTAAAAGGTAAAGAGGTTAAAATTGCGGGTATTGTTACTGCCGCCGAACATAAGGTAAGCAAAAATGGCAAAAACTTTGGCAGCATTACCATCGAAGATTATTCTGGCAATTTTCAAATGGTCTTGTTTCAAGATGCCTATATCAATCACCGAAGATTTATGGAAGTAGGCTACTTTATCTTTATTAAAGGTAGAGTAGATAACAGATGGCAGCGCGAAAACGATTTCGAAATAAAAGTACTTGGCATGGAAATGCTCAACGATGTGCGCGATAAATACTTCAATAAAATTACTGTTAACCTGGCTTTAGATCGCATCAACAATGAGGTGTTAACCATGTTTCAAACTTTCTCCAAATCAAACCCAGGCAATTGCACCCTAAACATTGATATCACTGACAAACTAGAAAACACTACTATCAGGATGCTCTCCACCAAAGTAAAATTTAGCCCGCAAAATCAAATACTTAAACAATTGGAGGAGCTAGGCCTAAATTATAAATTTAATTAAACCTGACAAATTGTTGCATATTTGTGAGTGGCATTTATCTTGCAACCAGATTAAAACAAAAAAAAGAAATTATGGCATTAGAAATAACAGATAGCAACTTCGAGGAAGTAGTGCTAAAATCAGACAAACCAGTATTGGTAGATTTTTGGGCAGAATGGTGTGGCCCTTGCCGCATGGTTGGTCCGTTAGTAGACGAACTTGCAACAGAATATGAGGGAAAAGCAGTGATTGGCAAATTAAATGTCGACCACAATCCTAAAGTGGCTACAGAATTTGGCATCATGAGCATTCCTGCTCTATTGTATTTTAAAGATGGGAAAGTTGTAGACAAACAAGTTGGCGCAGTTCCAAAACATATTTTGGCTAAGAAACTTGATGCCCAAATGGCATAAGTTTTAAAATAACGCCTTTCTTAAAAATGCAATCCAATTGGGTTGCATTTTTTTTGCCAATAATAACCTTGGTTTACGGTGTATTTCAATTATTTTGCAAATAGAAATATGAAGAACCTTTTCTCATTTGTTGCTTGCCTTTTAATTGGCTTCACCCTATTAAGCTACAGGTTAAACTATCCTGGAATAAATAATCCTGAACCCATGAAATTAACCACATGGGATGCTTATGGCTATTATTTGTATTTGCCATCAATGCTTATTTACCACGATGTAAAAGAATTGAAATTTAAAGATAGCGTTGAGGCAAAATATCAATTATCGGGTGGCAATTTTTACCAAGCAAATATCCACGAAAAAACAGGAAATTATGCTTTTAAATACCTTGGAGGTATTGCCATTTTACACTTACCATTCTTTACAATAGCTCACCTTTATGCCCTCAATAGCTCAGTTTATCCCGCTGATGGCTTTTCTGCTCCCTACCAAAATGCAATTGGTTTTGGGGTTGTGTTTTATGGTATACTTGCCTTATTTGTTTTACGAAGGGTATTGTTAACTTACTATTCAGATCAAGTAACCACACTAACTTTATTGCTTACTGTTTTAGCTACTAATTCAATTCAATACTTCTCTATAGACAATGCGCAGAGCCATGCTCCTATCTTTTTCCTCTATACAATTATACTTTGGCTAAGTATCAAATGGCATCAAAAACCCAGTAGCATCCTTGCATTTTCAGCAGGCTATGTAATTGGTTTGGCAACAATCTCAAGGCCAACAGAAGCCATCATGGTATTGATTCCTATCCTTTGGAATACCCATAGCAAAGAAGCTGCAAAAGAAAAATGGGCTTTGGTTCGAACCAATTTACCCATGATTTATTTAGCGGCATTTGGCGGGATAATTGGCATACTGCCGCAACTCATCTATTGGCAATATGTTACAGGATTTTTCATATATGATGTAGGCAGTGCCTGGCGATTTTTGACCCCATTCTTCCGCGTATTATTTGGCTTCGAAAAAGGTTGGTTCATTTATACACCTGTTACTATTTTCTTTGTAATAGGCTTGTTTTATATTAAGAGCTATCCATTTAGAAAGTCATTGATCTGGTTTTGTTTGCTCAATATTTGGATCATCATTTCTTGGAGCGATTGGAAATACGGCGGCAGTTACACCACAAGGGCTTTGATGCAAAGTTATCCTGTATTTGCCTTGGCCTTGGGTGCATTTTTGCAGCGCTATTGGCTTGGTTCAAACCGAATAATAATTGCAGTAATTGGAGTCTATTTTGTTGGTGTGAACCTATTTCAAATACAGCAATACAATACCACCACCCTGCATTATTATGATATGAATCGCCAGTATTACGGGCAGATTTATTTAAATACAAATCCAACTCCTTTACAAAAAAGTTTGCTCGATAACCAAGATTGGATTTCGAATGAAGAAGATTTTGTTGAATGCGTTATACTAAAAAACGATACGCTACAAACCTATACGCTAACTAAAGATAGCAGCAATATTCTTTATCAGTCTGAACCAAAATTAAAGGGAGTAGATTTTTTAAAAATAAATGCCAATATAAAAACTAGCCCCGGAATGGGTGGTGGGTATTTAATTTGTGAATTGCATGTAGGTGATCAAATAAAAACAAACAAAGTGCGTCTCACCTATCCTATGGCAATAAGAGAACAGTTTAATAGTTATAGTTTTTATGTAGAAGTGCCGCCAAATTTTGATGATGCTAAATTGATTTTACGCATTCAAACAAATGAAAACCTGATGAGCGAAATAAGTAATTTAGAAATAATTGGACTTTCCAAAAACTAAGAATAATGGCAAACAATAAGATTACTGAAGCAGATTTATTGCAAATTGCTAACCTCGAGTTATTGGCAAAACAAGTGGTTGAAGGTTTCTTAACTGGCTTGCATAAAAGTCCGTACCATGGCTTCTCCGTTGAGTTTGCAGAGCACAGGCAATACAACAGCGGCGAGAGCACCAAGAACATTGATTGGAAATTATTTGCCCGAACCGATAAGTTATTTGTAAAGCGCTATGAGGAAGAAACCAACCTCCGTTGCCAAATTGTAATCGACACTTCAGGTTCCATGTATTTCCCTGAAAAAGGCCTCAATAAAATAAGATTCAGTGTTATTGCAGCAGCCTCTTTAATTCAATTAATGAAAAAGCAAAGAGATGCCTCGGGCATTTCACTTTTTAATGAATCCTTGTGGTTTCACAGTGCATCTAAATTAGGCCCTACCCATCAAAAATTACTGTTTTCAAAGCTACAAAGTTGCTTATCTGAACCCATGGTTGGTAAGCGTAGTGAGATCAGCAAAACATTACATCACTTGGCAGAAGGTTTGCATAAACGCTCATTCATTATCATTTTCAGCGACATGTTTCAAAGCGGCGATGAAGATTTATTTGCAGCATTGCAACACTTAAAATACAACAAACATGAAGTAATCATTTTTGATGTACATGATAAGAACGAAGAAACAGAATTTGATTTCGGACACAGACCATATATTTTCAAAGACAGTGAAACCGGCGAAGAACTGAAGCTTCACCCAAATGCGGTGAAAGAAATGTACTTAGAAAACTACCACAAACACCAAGAGGCATTAAAACTAAAATGCCTTCAATACAAAATTGATTACAATGAAGTTGTGGTCGAAAACAATTTCAACCAGGTATTGATGCCTTTTATTAAGAAGAGAAGAAAATAGAATTATAGTAAATGTTTCAGATCGTTTATTAAAACAAGTCTTTCTATCTATTTACCTGGCAACTAACAATTTCCTATAAATAACACCATTAGTAGACTTGATACATAAAAGGTAAATCCCCTCAATTAAAATTGTAGCGTCAAGCATGGTTTTATCTGTATAATTTTGAGTAATTAACAGTTTGCCGCTCAAATCAAATAGTTGCAATAATTTATTATTGGTAGTTAAAGACTCTATAAAAAATTGGTTACTGCTTGGGTTTGGGTATATGGTTATTCCCGTTTTGTCAATTACATTTTCAATCCCTGTAGATGTACAATTTAATAAAATTCGAACGTCGCCTGTAAAATAATTTCTGCCTCTAGTGAGCGCAATATCTAGTTTACCATCATTATTAAAATCAGCAGAACAAAGGTCTCCAAGAAGGTTGGCCACTTTAAAATTTAATGAGTCAGAAAAGTAACCATTTCCATTTCCTAAATAAACTGAAATATAATTGCTATCCTTTTGAGTTACGACGAGGTCATTTTTTTTATCTCCATTAAAATCATTAGCAATCATTGAGATTATTTGATTCATAACAGGAATTGTATCTGTAGGTAAAAACCCTCCATTTGAAGAACTATTTAAAATTAGAATCTTTTTTTTAGTTAGAATACCTAAGTCTGGCCAGCCATCACTATTAAAATCTGAACCGAGCAGTTTTGTTGGTGAATCCTCTGTAGTAATTTTTTGTCCAGGGTAAAAACTTCCATCCCCATTCCCCATCAAAAAAGTCACAACCTTACCCGTACCTCCACCACCATTGGCGCTTATCAAATCCATTTTACCATCTCTATTAATATCTAAAGTAATAATATCTTGTGGCCACTGCTCAACCGAATATTGCTGACTAGCTTTAAATCCACCCGAATCATTCCCAAAATATATGTTTATATTGTTGGCAGGTGCATTAGATGACACTGCAATATCTGGAATGGAATCTCCATTAAAATCTGCAGAACATAAACCAGATGGATAAAAGCCTGGAATAGAAGAAACTTCAGTTAAAAACGTTCCATCTCCATTTCCCAAATGAATATAAATTTTACCCAACTCATCCACCGTGGCCAAATCAATAAAACCATCTCGGTTAAAATCTTTTGAAAGAATTAATCCAGGTATAGATCCAGATAAATTCAAATGATAGCTAGAATCTAAAGAAAAGTTTCCAGTACTGTTCCCAAAAGATATGGAGAAGCCACTATAATCAAAATGAGTAAGAGCGATGTCTGCATAACCGTCCCTATTAAAATCTGCAGTCAAAGGAGTGTTAGGTCTTGTTCCTGAAAAAAACATCTTTGATTCTTCAAAACATATTTGTGCCTTCAGTTGAGTTCCCAAAAGTAATAATAAAAAAAAATGGTAATTTTTCATAGTTGAACATTAATTGTTGTATGTTAAATAAAAGAAAATTTTTCTATAATTTAAAATAAGTATTATTTATTTGACTTGGTGGATTTATAATATTCAGATTGGTAAAAAACGAACCAATAATATTCGCTTCCTCAACATTAATTGAAAACAATGATTCAGAGCTCATACAGCCAATAATATTGATTGTTTTAATTTCGATGCTATTTGTTGGATTAGTATCAATTTTGGTCCCTAAAAATAAAGTACTCCCATCCACCCCGCTTAAGAAGTTATTAAATAGATTTATTATGGCACTATCATCGCTATTTTTAAGAATGTTAAATCCAGAATTTGTTTCAAACCAAGTACCTCTAATATTGACTATTTGAGTAGCAGATTCTGATTCAGTAAAACCAAATAATTTTATGGCACCTGAATCAGGGTTGCCAATTGAATAGCTGCAGTATCATCGGTTGGACTTGGATTCCATTCCCACGCATCACCTTTAACACCAAACCACTTCGCATTTACAAAACCGTCAAAAATTCTCTTATATCTTACATTAGAAAGCCCAATTAAAGTTATTCCAGTATTATCAACAGAGGTCGTATCCGTTGGATCATAATACCAATTACCTTCCTGTCCTAAGTCTGTAGTGTAATAGGTGTCACCTAAATTAGCTACTATAGTTGTCCTTAAATCATTTATCGTTGTTTGAATAATTGGCATATGATTCTATCCTTTAAATATATCAAATCTGAATAGTAAAGATAACATTAAAAGTAAGAAAACAATAATCTATTAATTAGAGCATTTAAAGCCAATATAATCTTATTTAAATTAACAAAGCGTTTTGGTACAACAAATTTATTTAGAATAATTTATTATTATCAGAAACCAATATCAAGCAGGCATGGTGTCCCAAGCCCTAGTCATGGGATGAAAAACAAATTCGCTAAAGAATAATTTTTAAGCAAAAATCCTCTAAAATCCATTTTTATTTCTTACGCTACAACTTTTGAGTTTGATCCAGAATCTAGGAAATAGAGAGGCTAAAATAAGGGCATAAAAAAAACCTCCAAACTTGCGTAAGGAGGTTTTTAAGAATCTGGCAACGACATACTTTCCCAGGTATTACCCAAGTATCATCTGCGCTGATGGGCTTAACTACTCTGTTCGGAAAGGGAAGAGGTGGACACCATCGCTAAAGTCA
>CAMCJW010000075.1 GCA_945875195.1 Chitinophaga pinensis
TAGGGTAGATTTTCCAGCGTTTGGTCGGCCTGCAATTACTGTGGGTACGCCATTTTTTATGGCATTGCCCACCTTAAAAGTTTCCGTTAGGCTTTGGATCAAACCGAATATTTTTTGAACCAATTCTTTGAGCGCTGGTCTACTGGCAAATTCAACATCTTCTTCACTAAAATCTAATTCCAATTCTATCAAGGAAGCAAAATTAACCAGCTTCTCTTTGAGGTTGGCAATCTCTTTGCTAAAGCCGCCGCGCATTTGGTTCATGGCGGTTTTATGGCTCATTTCCGAATCCGATGCAATTAAATCTGCCACCGCTTCGGCTTGGGTCAAATCGAGTTTTTTGTTGAGGAAAGCACGCAACGTAAATTCTCCGGGCTGAGCCAACCTAGCGCCTTGTTTTACCAATACTTGCAAGATGCGCTGCTGTATATAAGGTGAGCCATGACAACTGATTTCAATGGTGTTTTCGCCCGTATAACTCTTAGGCTCCACAAACACGCTGGCCAATACCTCATCCACAATTTCTTGGCCGTCCATAATTTTGCCAAAATGCAAAGTATGGCTTTTAGCTTCTGTAAGGTTTGAACCTAAAAATACTTGGTTCACAAAGTTAATGGCATCTGCTCCGCTCACGCGCACAACGCCTATTGCGCCAACTCCTGCAGGCGTTGCAAGGGCACATATGGTTTCTCCTAATTGAAATTTATTGCTGATCACTTCCTGCAAATATAACTAGTGGATTCGACAAGCTCACCATGACGCCGTCATCCTGTCGAATGGAACATAGCCCTGAAGGGCTCCCAAATGGACCACAACGTCATCCTAAGCTTGCCGAAGGGAACGTCATCCTGAGCTTGCCGAAGGGGCAATTAAAGTAACCCCATAAACTCATCTTCACTTATCATCCTAATCCCCAAATCCGTTGCCTTCTTCAACTTCTCCGGACCCATTTTGTCGCCAGCAATGAGGTAGTTTAAGCTTTTTGAAATGCTGCCAACATTCTTGCCGCCATTGCGTTCTATGAGCTTTTTGAGGTCGTCTCTGCTGATAGAAAAACTGCCCGAAACCAAGAATGTTTGTCCTTCAAATTTATTGCTTCTTACTTCGTTTGGATCATACACTACTTCCATGATTAATCCATGGTTTTTGAGTTTCATCACCAAATTTACATTGTCGGCATCGGCAAAAAACTTCACCAAGTTCTCCGCTATTTTTCCGCCAATTTCATTGATGTCTGATAACTCCTCTACACTTGCTGCCATCAGTTTTTCTATGGTGCCAAAATGTTGGGCCAATTTCTTGGCAACTGTTTCGCCAATCATCCTAATGCCTAGAGAAAACAATACTCTTTCAAATGGAATGGCTTTCGATGCTTCAATTCCTTTGATGATATTATCAGCCCCCTTTTCTTTGATCGATCGCTTCTTCTTTTTGCCTTCTAAGTCTTCTTCCGATTCAAACTCCAAGCCATTCAATTGCTCGTAAGTCAATTCGTATAAATCGGCATAGGATCGGATCAAACCTTTATGAAATAAACCGGCAACAGTTTCTCCGCCCAAGCCTTCTATATTCATAGCCCTGCGAGAGATGAAATGTTCCATGCGGCCAATCAATTGGGGGGCGCAATGACTATCATTGGGACAATAATGAATGGCTTCTCCTTCTTTTCTAATGAGCAGTGTTTTGCATTCCGGACAATGAGTGATGTACTCAATTTTCCTGGCAAATAAATCGCGTTTGCTTACGTCAACACCTGTTATTTTTGGAATGATTTCGCCACCTTTTTCTACAAAAACCGTATCGTATTCGTATAAATCCAAACGTTCAATTTCATCTGCATTGTACAAGCTGGCGCGCTTAACAGTTGTACCTGCCAATTGCACGGGTACTAAATTTGCAACAGGAGTAATGGCGCCAGTTCTACCCACTTGAAAGGTAACTTCTTTGAGTTTGCTAATGGCAGTTTCGGCTTTGTATTTATAGGAGATGGCCCACCTTGGAACCTTGGCTGTAAAGCCCAATTCCTTTTGGTGGCGGTATTCATTTACCTTTATTACAACTCCATCAATTTCATAACTCAATTGGTTGCGCTCTTTCTCGTACTTGTTAATGAATGCCATTACCTCAGTAATGTTTTGGCAAACCTTAAAATGATCGCTTACCTGAAAGCCCCACGATTCGGCTAGTTTCAAGGATTCGGCATGGGTGGCACACAAAGTTTCATCGCTATACACAAAGTACAAAAAGGCATCCAAAGAGCGCTTGGCAACTGCTTTGGAGTCTTGCATTTTTAAGCTACCAGAAGCAAAGTTCCTTGGGTTTTTATATAACCTTTCCGCAATTTTATCTTCATCAACGCCTTGATCCAAGAGCTCTTTTTTTAGCTCATTGTTTAAGCGCTCAAATGTTTTGCGGTGCATAAAAATCTCACCACGTATTTCAAAACTAGGAGGGAAGTTGCCTTTTAATTGCTGTGGGATGCTGCGTATGGTTTTTACATTGTTGGTTAACTCATCGCCTTGCACGCCATCACCACGAGTAACTGCTCTCACCAAAACACCCTTTTCATAAGTAATGCTAATGGCTAAACCATCAAACTTTAGCTCACATACATAGCCAAAATCATTGCCAATGGTTTTGCGGATCCTATCATCAAATTCTTGCAACTCATCTTGCGAGTAAGTATTGCCTAAACTCAACATGGGATACTTGTGCTTTACTTGCACAAAGTTCTTAGTAATGTCTCCTCCAACTTGTTGGGTAGGGGAGTTGGGCAAAGCAAATTCAGGAAACGATTTTTCTAATTGCTCAAGCTCCTTCAGCAAATGATCAAAATCAAAATCGCTGATACTAGGCTGAGATAAAATATAGTAATTATAATTGTGCTGCATCAGCTCAGCACTGAGCTCCGTAATACGTTTTTTAGCCTCCTCCAGATTCATGCTGCAATAAACAAATTAAAATTCAGAATTCTGAATTAAAAACATATTCCCCAATAAATCATTTTCCCCAGCCTAAAGGCTGGGGCTTGTCTCTCCAAATCACCTCTTCTTCTTCTCTTCCTTCATCTTCTCTTTCTCCGCCTTGTATATTGTTTGTTGCTCGGTATCCAAAATTTCTAGGATTTCCATATCGGCATTGGCCAATGATTTTTTCATGATTTCGCCGCGTTGGCTTCTAGGCGCATCTTCTGGTAAGGCCATCATTTGCTTGCGGGCATCCTCGCGGTTGCGTTTCAAAATTTCATCATACATTTTGGCCTGTGGTTCAGATAGGTTCAGCTTTACTTTTAATTCTTCAGCCTTTTTCTTCATCTCTTCTCTTTTGGCTGGGTCCTTTCCTGGTCCGCCTGGTTGTGCTTTGGTGGTTTGAACCATGGTGAAAATGCATACAAGAAATGCAATGGCAATTAATCTTTTAGTCTTTTTCATATTGTTGTAGTTTAATGATTTTAAGATACTGATTTGATAAATTGGTTTAATCAAACCTATAAAAATTTTTGTATTAAATAAAATACTATGAACTTTAATTCAAATGAAAATCAAATCTGACTATTTTGATTTATTATTCGTTTAATTAAAATTAAACAACTTTTTCCTATTCAATCAAAATTAAAATGTTTTCCTTTCATGCTTAATTTTTAAAGATTTTCAGTAAAAAAATATTGGGTCGAACCTAAAAGGTCAAATAATAAAACTGATTAGGATACCCATTAACAATTCCAGAGACAGAGTATCAAAAACCAATGACAAATAATTTATTTTTTTTAACCCTTTAAACATGATATTTTCGAGCTTGAAATGAAAGTAACATTTTTAGGAACAGGAACATCTCAAGGAGTGCCCGTAATAGCCTGTGAATGCAGCGTTTGTAGCTCCCCTGATTCTAAAGATAAACGATTGCGCTCAAGTATTATGGTTGAACAAAATGGCAAAACCATTGTAGTAGACACTGGTCCAGATTTTAGAGAACAAATGTTGAGGCACCAAGTAAAACAATTGGATGCTATTTTATATACCCACGCCCACCGCGATCATTTATCTGGTTTAGACGATATCCGAGGTTTCAATTTTAAGATGAAACGTGCCATCGATGTGTATTGCGAAAAGAGGGTAGAAGCAGCTATCAGAAGAGAATTCTTTTATGCCTTTGAAGAGCCCAAATATCCTGGAGTTCCCGAAATGAATTTACACCAAATTACCCTTGAGCCGTTTCAAGTTTTGGGCATTCCAATTATACCCATTCAAGTTTTTCACCACCGCATGAAGGTATTGGGTTTTAGGTTTGGCGATTTTGTATACATTACCGATGCCAATAGAATTGAACCTGCAGAATTAGAGAAAATGAAAGGCTGCAAAGTATTGGTGCTAAACGCCCTCAGAAGGGAAGAGCATATTTCCCATTTTACCTTAGATGAAGCCGTTGAATTAGTAAATTTACTGAATCCAGAAGCTGCTTATTTTACACATATTAGTCACCAATTGGGTTTACACCAAGAGGTTGAAGATGAATTGCCTGCGCATATTCACTTGGCTTATGATGGATTGGAATTGCATTTTTAATGAAATCGCTACACCAGCACCTATCCCTTTTTCCTTTGTTATCAAATGCCCTTAATGAGCTGCTACTGGGCTATGCGCTAAAAGATGCCTACCGCAATCAAGCGGCAGATGAATTGAATTTGGTTTTTGAAAAAGGTCGGGAGCTTTTAAGTATGCAACTCAATACTTCCTGTAAAACTGCCTTGTTTTTCTTTTATGAATATCCATTACTAAGAACAGGCTCTGTGTTTCCTTTGTTCAAGGAATTAGTTGGCAAACCCATCCTTCAAGTGCAGGCGCATGCTTTCAATCGCTCCTTTCAATTAAATTTTGGTTCGAACCAAACCCTTGTTTTTAAGTTATACGGACCACTCAGCAATGTGCTTTATTATGAGGGCGAAAAGGTTGTTAACCTGTTTAGGACAGCCATAGAAAATGATTGGCATTTGCCTATTGAAGGCTTTAACCAAGCTCCAAGCGATGTGGCTTTGCCAAAGTTTGAGGGGTTATTTTATGTGAGCGAATCAAGCGAAGGCTTTTGTCTCAGCTTTGAAAAACCAAATGGAAAAATAGTGTTGGAAACGGAGGTCATTTTTGAGGCATTACATACCTTTTCTAAGTACTTTCTACAGCAATATATTTTCACTACCCACCGCAATAAATTATTGGGTATTTACAGGCAAAAAGTTAAACGCGACAATGCCTTGGTGCATGGTGCGGAGCAATTTTTAAAATACGCCGAAACAGCAGTTCCTTATGATGAAATAGGACATATACTAATGGCCAATTTGAACCAAATAAATAGGGGAGATACAAAGGTTGTTTTAGACAATTTTTATAGGAATGAACCCATTACCATTGAACTTAAAAAAGATTTAAGTCCGCAAAACAATGCCGCCAATTATTACCAAAAAGCCAAAAACAGGAAGAAAGAGCTTGGCTTAAAACAAAAGCAGCATGAAGCATGTTCAATAAGATTACAAGAGAACAATACGATACTTGAGAAAATTGAAAATGCGCAATTTCTCAAAGACTTAAAACCTTGGCTCAAAGAAGAGAAAGCAGGAAACGAGGTGCCTTTAAAAGAAAAGTTTAGAAAATTTGAATGCCAAGGTTTTCAAATTTATGTTGGAAAAAATGCCAAGAACAATGACGAATTAACCCTTAAATTCGCACACAAAGAAGATTTGTGGTTGCATGCCAAAGGGGTGAGTGGAAGCCATGTTATTATTAAGCACAAGCAAATGCAAAGTTTCCCTCAACCAGTTATAGAAAAAGCTGCCCAAATTGCAGCACACTATTCTTCCTCCGCTGGTAGCCAATTAGTACCCGTAATATTTACCCCAAAAAAATTTGTGCGCAAACCCAAAGGGGCAAACCCCGGACAAGTTTCAGTAGAAAAAGAAGAAGTAATACTTGTTGAACCGAAAATAAATTCTGAATTCTGAATTAAAAAGACAAAGAAGAAAATTCTGAATTAAAAAGAAAGAAAGAAAAAGTTAAAGTATAAAAGCAAAATCAAAAAATTCAGAATTCAGAATTCAGAATTCAGAATTAAAAAATAAACAATGAAGATATTACTAAAATACCTAAAGAACTATAAAAACTTAGTAGGATTAGCCTTACTATTAGCCTCCCTCAACCAACTATTTTCAATGATGGATCCTTACATCTATGGAAAAATAATAGACAGGTTTGCCACCAATCCCGGGAGCCACACGGAAGACGAATTTATCAGAGGAGCTGGTTTGCTCATTTTAGCTGCCATTGGCGTGGCTATGGTGAGTAGAATTGCAAAAGCATTCCAAGATTATACCATGAATTTGATCATTCAAAAATTTGGTGCAGCGGTTTATACAGATGGCTTAAAACATGCTTTGCAGTTGCCTTTCCAAGAATTTGAAGACCAGCGCAGTGGGGAGCTACTCAATGTATTACAAAAGGTTCGCACCGATTCTGAAAAGTTCATCATCAATTTTATCAATATCTTTTTTACCTCTGTGGTAGGTATTATTTTTGTGGTTATCTATGCCATTCAAGTGCAGCCCATGCTTATACTTATCTACTTTGGCGCTAGTTTTTTATTGGCATACCTCACCAGTATTTTGTCCAAAAAAATTAAGTTGGTTCAGCAACGCATAGTGGCTCAAACAAAAGCATTGGCAGGCTCCACAACCGAATCATTGCGTAACATTGAACTTATAAAAAGTCTCGGTTTGACCCAACAAGAAATGAAGCGTTTAAACCTATCTACCCAAAAAATATTGCGATTAGAATTGGAGAAAGTTAAAGACATTAGAAGTATCAGTTTCTTGCAAGGAACCATTGTAAACTTCTTGCGTCAAAGTATACTTTTTATGTTATTGTACATGATCTTCAAAAACCAAATGTCGCTTGGCCAATTAATGACTTTGCAGTTTTATTCTTTCTTCATTTTTGGACCCATGCAAGAAATGGGTAATGTAATTATGAGTTACCGCGAAGCCGAAGCTTCCTTGCAAAATTTCCAAACCATAATGGAAAAGCCCATTGAGGTAAAACCTGCCAATCCGGTGCGCATACATGCCATTGAAAAACTCAATTTTGCAGGCGTAAGTTTCATGCACAAAACAGGCAAGCATTATGCCCTGAACCAAATCTCTTTTGAAGCCAATAGCGGCGAAACCATTGCATTTGTTGGACCATCAGGCGCAGGTAAAACTACCTTGGTAAAGTTATTGGTTGGTTTATACGAACCCCATCAAGGCAAAATTTTATACAATGGAACACCTTCCAATGAGATAGATTTTGATGAACTCAGAAACCAAATAGGTTTTGTTACCCAAGACACTCAATTGTTTTCTGGAACCATCAAAGAAAATTTATTATTTGTGAACCCTCGCGCAAGCGATGAAGAGATTATTAAAGCGCTGCACCAAGCTTCTTGCGAATCACTTTTGAGTAGGAGCGAACTTGGCATCAATAGCATTATTGGCGAGGGTGGGATCAAAATTTCAGGTGGTGAAAAACAAAGATTATCCATTGCAAGGGCTTTACTTCGTAACCCAAAATTACTCATCTTCGACGAAGCCACATCTGCCCTCGATTCAATCACTGAAGAAGAAATTGGCAATACCATCAAAGAAATTAGCAAGCTTCAATCGCACGTAACAGTAATGATTGCACATCGCCTATCAACCATCATGCACGCAACAAGAATCTACGTACTAGAAAAAGGTGAACTCGTAGAAACAGGTAAACACGAAGACCTCATTGCCCTAAAAGGCCTCTATTACGCCATGTGGCGCCAACAGATTGGAGAAAGATAGAGGAGGAAGATGTGAAGAGCCCAACCCCAGCCTTCCTTGGTAACCGAAGCCTTGGCGTAAGTTACAGGCTAGGGAACACCCACAAACCCCAGCCTTTAGGCTGGGGAACACCCACAAACCCCAGCCTTCAGGCTGGGGAACACCCACAAACCCCAGCCTTCAGGCTGGAGGTAGGCATGAGAGGATACAAAAAATTAACAATCACAAAACACAAAATTCTCACACCAGAAATAAATTGCATGCTTAATCCCTATGCAACGTTATCAAAGGTTTTTTGTAATAGCCATATTGGCTATTTTGCTAATTAATAATCACAGTATACCCCTTTGGGATCAAGATGAAGCAGCATATGCAGGCTTTGGCTTTAACATGAATGAAAGCGGTAATTATTTGGTTCCAAATTTTATGTATTCCGATGTACACCGCAAACCACCTTTACATTTTTGGAATATTGCCTTAAGTTATAAAGTGTTTGGCTACAATGAATTTGCGGTTAGGTTTCCTGCTTTTTTGGCCATTCTTGGAACCATTTTATTGATGTATTACCAAGGAAAAAAGTTCTTGGGAGAAAACAAAGCATTCTTGGGAGTGCTTGTAATTGCTGGTTCAATGCTGGTTCCTACCTTGGCAAAAATTTCTGTAACAGATGGCACCTTATTGTTTTTTAGCACCCTCTCGGCCTTTGGAATTATCAATACCTTGCGCACTCCCAATTGGCAATGGGTGTTCTTATTTTGGCTAGGGTTTGCTTTGGGTATTTTAACAAAAGGTCCACCCATCATTATTTTTACTGGCGCCTTTGTTGGTATTTTATTTTTGGTTCATCCCAAAAGAATGAATTTATTTAAATTGCGTCCTTGGTTTTTCTTCCCCTTGGCCTTGGCTCCAGCCTTTATTTGGGGGTATTTCACCTACCTCAATGATGGGGGTATTTTCTTAAAATGGATGTACGATTGGTATGTATTGGAGCGCATCAATGGAGCTGTGTTTGGCCAAACCGGACCAATTGGATCGCATTTGCTAGGCTTATGCGCTTTTTTTATGTTTTTTCTTATGTTTATTCCACGTGCTTTGGCCGAAATGGGAAAGGGAATGTTTCAAAAAAATGAAACCGCCACCATACTCTTTAGCTGGTTTTTGGCAGGCTGGCTTTTATACGAATTTTCTCCAAGCAAGTTGCCTACTTATGTAATAGCAGCGCATGTGCCATTTGCATTCATGATTGCCTTTCAAATAGAAAAGGGATTTCCGTTTAAAACAATTTTCGATAAATTATTTACATCATTGCATTTTATCCTACAATTTGCAATAGGTATATCGCTTTGTTTAGTGCCCTTTTATTTCCAATTTCCAGACAAAATGTGGCTATTTATTGTTGGGTTAGGATTACTTTTAATTGGCATAAATTTGTTTATCCTCATCAAACGCAAGTACCAAAAATTATACCTACTTCAATTAGCAGGTGGCATTATTTTTATACTCACTACATGGTTATTTGCACCCTTTTTAACTCCCATTTTAAGCAGTAGCAAACAAGTGGCATCAGCAATTTTTAGTAAAAATGTAGGCGTCAAACAAGTGTTTATCGGGCATAATTTTGGCGAACAACCTAGCTTGCCATTTTACCTATTAAAAAATGGATGTAAACCATTAGATGCAACTCAATTTTCTAAAGAAGAATTAGTAGCAGCCTACACAAAAGCATCTCAAAGTTTTTTCGTTTTGAACCAAGAAAAATATGATTTCTTTTGCCAAACCTTAGGCAAAACCCTTCCCTATAAATCGGTATCTACCTTTATTGTAGATAGAAAAGGAAAGTCGGATTATTTTATTGTTCCCGCCAATCCATAAGAGATTCTTCAGATACATGAAGATTCGGGCATACACCACCTAACCCCAACCTTCAGGTTGCCCAACCCCAACCTTCAGGTTGGGGTTATTCTGATGTGTCCGAAGACTGCCCTTAAGAAGAAGCCCCCCTCGGTCACCGAAGCCTCAGCGTAGGTGCAAATCTCCAAGTCTCCCCGTCACCCCATCTCCCCTCAGCCTAATATCACCGCGCACAACCGCATAAATAGACAAGCTAATGACAGAAGAAAAAAAGCACCAAACCGATAAGATATAGTGTTCATAAAAAATCATGGTTACTATGTAGGAAATTAAAATAGTTGCTCCCAATAGCATCATCCCCTTAACATGCGAAAAGAAAGCTGGAGCAATGGTTGCCATTGCATACAACACAATGCCAAAAGTTCTTAAAGATGTTGGGTACAATTGCAAATATTTAATATGTTGACCTATAATCATTGCTTTTACCTCAAAGTTTAACAGGCAATATCCCAAGTAGAGTCCAACAATCAGGCCTGAACCAATAAATATTTTTTGCATATTTTTTCTAGTGGCGTTTTTCTCCAAAAGTATAATAGCAATAGGCACCCAAATGGGCCATACAATTTGGGCAAAAAACAAAAACACATAGGTAAATATTTTCTGCGTATTTACATAATCTGGGTCAGGTAGCGTGAGCCACAATATACCTTCTGCTATTTGTTGCACCCCAAATATTAAGGGGATACTGGCAAACAACAATTGTGAGGGGTGTTGCGTTTTTTTAATGGTGGCTACCCCAATAACCGCAAGTACAAAACCTGCTCCAAAACTTGCACTTGCAGAAAAACACATAGGTTTATAAAATTTAAATGAGTGGTTTATCCTTCAATAATTGTTCTCTTTTCAAAGAACTCTTTTTCGTCTATCTCACCCAAAGCAAAACGCTTTCTTAAGATATCAATGGGTGTGTCTCTCTTTTTTCTTTGGCCCGGCATATCATAAGGTGTGGCATAAATCCATAAAAGTATTGCTCCCCAAATTACCCACCATATAAGGTGCATCCCCCAAAATTGAAAATTTTCGTAAAACATGTCAATCTTTTAAATGAGCGCGTAAAAACCAGGCCATTTTTTCATGGGTTTCCATTAATCCGGTAATAAAATCACTACTACC
>CAMCJW010000076.1 GCA_945875195.1 Chitinophaga pinensis
TGCCACTGAGGCCAAAGTGGTGCAGATGCTGCGCGAACGTGGGATCAAAAAGAGTGATTTAAGCCGCGAAGATTTCCTCAAGTATGCCTGGGAATGGAAAGAAAAATACGGTGGCATTATTTTGGATCAGCTCAAAAAACTAGGTGCCAGTTGCGATTGGGATAGAACCCGCTTTACCATGGAACCTAAGTTGAGCGAGGCGGTAATTGATGTGTTTATCGACTTATATAAAAAGGGCTTAATATACCGTGGCTTGCGCATGGTAAATTGGGATCCATTGGGCAAAACTGCCTTGAGTGATGAGGAGGTAATTCACAAGGAAGTTCAATCGAAATTGTATTACATCAAATATAAGATGGCCGATAGTAGTAAAGATTTTGTAACCATTGCTACCACGCGTCCAGAAACCATTTTGGCCGATGTGGCAATATGCGTGAACCCAAATGATGAACGTTTTAAAAGCATAGTTGGCAAGAAAGTTTTAGTGCCATTTTTGAACCGAGAAATTCCTGTGATTGCCGACGATTATGTGGCTATGGATTTCGGTACTGGCTGCCTAAAAGTAACCCCTGCCCACGATGTAAACGATTATGCATTGGGTCAGAAATACAACTTACCTGTTATTGATATTTTAGATGAATCTGGTTTCTTGAATGCTGCTGCAGAAGATGCGCGTTATATTGGTAAAGACCGCTTTGCAGTAAGGAAACAAATAGTAATTGATTTAGAGGAAGCCGGACATATTTTAAAAATTGAAGAGTATAAAAATCAGGTTGGTACCAGCGAAAGAACAGGCGCGGTTATTGAACCAAGATTGAGCTTACAGTGGTGGATAGACATGAAGAAATTCATGGAAAAGAACCCGCAAGTTTTGGAATCGGTGATGAACGATGAAATCAAGTTTCATCCGGCCAAAATGAAAAATACCTACAGGCATTGGTTAGAAAACATCAAAGATTGGTGCATCAGCCGTCAGCTTTGGTGGGGCCAACGCATACCTGCTTGGTACGATGAAAATAACCAACTAGTAGCCGTAGCCAAAACCGAAGAAGAAGCCCAACAAATAGCTCAATCAAAAAACAGCCAGCAGCCAGAAGCTAGCAGCCAGAGGCCTTTGCGGTTGCACCAAGACGAAGACGTCCTCGACACTTGGTTCAGTTCATGGTTATGGCCAATTTCTGTTTTCGACGGATTTGAAAACCCAGAGAACAAAGACATCAAACATTTTTACCCAACCAACGATTTGGTAACTGCTCCAGAGATCATGTTCTTTTGGGTAGCACGTATGATCATGGCGGGTTATGAATACAGAGGTGAGAAGCCTTTTAGCAATGTATATTACACAGGCATTGTGCGCGATAAGCAGCGCCGCAAGATGAGTAAATCATTGGGCAATTCGCCCGATCCTCTTGATTTAATCAAGCAATTTGGAGCCGATGGCGTGCGCATGGGTATGCTCATTTGTTCTCCTGCTGGTAATGATATTTTGTATGATGATAGTCAGGTAGAACAAGGAAGAAATTTTGCCAATAAAATATGGAATGCCTTTAGGTTAGTAAAAGGCTGGGAGGTGAAGCCAGATGCTGGTTTTGCAAAAGAAATATTGGATGCAAATGTATTGAGTGCAAATTGGTTTGCAGGTAGGTTATCGCAAGCATTATTGGATATAGAAGATAAGTATAAAGACTACCGTTTAAGTGAGGCTTTGATGAGTATTTATAAACTCATTTGGGACGATTTTTGTGCTTGGTATTTGGAAATGATCAAGCCAGTTTATGGCGAACCCATGAACGAAAGTACCTATCAAACCACCCTTGGTTTCTTTGAAGAATTAATGAAATTATTGCATCCATTTATGCCATTTATCACCGAAGAAATTTGGCAAAATATGGCTGAGCGCAAAGCGGGTGAATCAATTTGTATTGCCAATTATCCAATTCCGAGTAAGGCTATATCGCCAGATTTGTCGAGGGTTTTCGAAACCATACAACAAATTCGCAATCTAAGAAATGCAAAAGGATTGAGTCCGAAAGAGGTATTTGAAATTTCTATAAAGGCCAACGATAAAGGTTTGTATTTGCCTTATTCATTTTTGATCCAAAAGTTGGCCAACGTAAGTGCTATTCATTTTGTGGATGCACAACCAGCAGGCAGCACTTTGTTGCCTGTTGATACGGATGAAGTATTTGTTGTATTGAACTTACAAATAGATGAAGCTGCAGAGCGCGAAAAAATGGAGAAGGAAATAGCATACCTTGAGGGCTTCATGAAATCCGTAAATGCCAAGCTTACTAACGAAAAATTTGTAGCCAATGCCAAGCCAGAATTAGTAGAGAAGGAGCGCCAGAAAAAGGCCGATGCCTCAGCCAAAATCGATGTCCTGCGTAAAAGCTTAGGCGTATAAATGGATGGTTTTCACTACAAAGAAACAAAGTAACGATTGAAAAACTAAAAACAAAAAATTGTTCCTTAATCTTTGTAGTAAAAACCAAAGTTAAAGAAGCAAAAAATTGTTCCTTCGTTTCTTTGTAGTAAAAACTAAAGTTAAAGAAGCAAAAAATTGTTCCTTAGTTTCTTTGTAGTAAAAACCAAAGTTAAAAACTAAAGTTTTAAAACTCCAAGCTCATACCATCAAAGGTGCCACTACTCATAAGCAGTAGGTTTTCTTTGCCGGTGTATTGTTGGTCGATAAATTTTCTTAGTTCATTTTTATCGGTGAACACGTTTACGTTTTCTCCAAATCCGTTTGCCACTTCAATAGGATCAAGCATTGGCATTTTCTTAATCTCTAAAGCATGTTTACTAAATAATACTGCTCTCGAATTTGCCTTGGCTAAAGTGTCTTTATAATGGGGTAAAAAGTCTTTGTTTAAACTACTATAAGTATGCAATTCATATACAGCAATTAGCCTGCGTTCTGGATACAATTCTCGCACTGCATTAACTGTTGCCCTAAGCTTAGATGGTGCATGGGCAAAGTCGCGTATAACTAAGCTTTCAGGAGTTTCTTTAATGGTTTCCAACCTTTTGGCAGTGCCTTTAAAACTTTGTATGGCTTCGTAAAACTGGTCTTGGTTCAAACCGGCTTTTATACATGCATGTTTGGCGGCCATCATGTTTTGTAAATTGTGGGTGCCAAAAAACGATAGGAACACTGGTGCAAGAAAATTGGTAACAGAAGTGGGTAATAAAAAATGTCCGTTGGAAACAGAAAAGGCAGGTGTTTCGTAGGGTATTTTTTCGCAAACTGTTTCGGTTTGATCCAATAATTTTTTCACCTCTGGATCCGATGCACAATAGATAATAGAGCCATCAGCAGGAATGTCTTTCACAAATTTTTGAAACTGTAATAGGTAATTTTCAAAAGTTGGAAACACATTGATATGGTCCCAAGCTATGCCGGTAATAATGCCAATATTGGCTTGGTAAACATGGAATTTTGGTCGTAAATCAATAGGAGAGGTAAGGTATTCATCGCCTTCAAAAACTGCTATTTTAGAGGTATGGCTGAAGCCCACCATGGTTTCAAATCCTTCTAGTTGCGAGCCAACCAAATAATCAAATTCCATTTTATGGTAATTCAAAACATGTAAAATCATGGCAGTGGTGGTTGTTTTACCATGACTTCCACCCACAACAATTCTCTGTTTGTCTTTGGTTTGCTCATACATGTATTCTGGAAAGGAATATATTTTTAAGCCTAGTTCCTGAGCACGCAATAATTCAGGATTGTCTTTGCGTGCATGCATACCCAAAATAATGGCATCTATTTCTTTCGTTATCATGGCAGGTTGCCAACCAAATTGCTCTGGTAAAATACCATACTTTTTCAAACGAGAAAGTGCAGGTTCATATATTTCATCATCGGTTCCAGTTACTTGGTAACCTTTTTTATGCAAGGCTATTGCCATGTTGTGCATTACTGCGCCGCCAATTGATATAAAGTGTATGTGCATGATTGTATTATTTTGTTTGCTGGGGAATTGGGGATTGATTGATTTGATTTTGGTGATTGTTTAGGCTATCGTTTTGCAATTCTGTGCAAGAGGTTTCTATACCTGTTTCATCGTAGCAGTTTTGTTGAATGAGTTCATTCATTCTATATGCTTCTTTGCGCATAACCCTTCCATTTTCATAATAGGTGAAGCAATTGCCATTTGATTTGTTGTCCTTGAAATTCCAGCTTTGAAATACACTTCCGTTTGGGTAAAAATATTTCCAATTGCCTTCTTTTTTACCTTGTATAAAAACACCTGAAGAGGTCTTAATTCCTCCTTTGGTGAAGTATTGAAAGAAGCCATTTTCAATTTCCAAACTGCCTTCAATTTTACTGTAGGAGCCTGTCATTTGTACCTTCTTAGATGGATAATAAAAATCAATAACATTGATTTGTTCAAGGTCTTTTTGAGTGGTGCGCATAAAGGTAGCTTCCTTTTTCTTGCAAGGCTTCCAAGCGTTATTGTAATACAAAGTATCTTGTGCTAATACTAGGTTTGCGCTACAAAAAATCATGATTAAAAACACCAGATAATTATTTCGGCTCGAACCAAAAACAAATGAAAAGGATTGTAATAATTGGATTTTCACAGTTAACAAGATTAATCAATTTTTTATTAATTTTTGAGTACTTTTTATCTAGTTAACAATAATGTATTAAATTGCTTACAAATAGAAAATTGTGCCTAAATCGCTGACAAAGTTGCTACTTTTTGCTATCCTTTTTTTCTCTTTAAAAGGAATAGCGCAGCCTGTTGCCAATTTTTCGGCCAACCAATTAGTAGGTTGCGCACCTTTATTGGTTCAGTTTACAAGCCTTTCAACCAATAATCCTACCACCTATTTATGGGATTTTGGAAATGGCAATACCTCTGTACTACAGAATCCTTCAGCCTCTTATGTTACTCCTGGTAAATACACTGTTAAACTTACTGCTAGCAATGCTTTGGGTGCTGGTTCAAAAACGGTTATAGATTATATTACGGTTTACCCACTGCCTACAGCGGCATTTGGAGCTGAGGTGAAATCTGGGTGTTCTCCATTAAGTATTGTGTTCAAAGATTCTAGTACAACGCCATTGAGTAGCATTGTTTCTTGGGCATGGGACTTTGGCAATGGTAAAATTTCTAGTCTTAAAAATCCAAGCAATGTATATAATTCAAGCAGTTCTTTTAAAGTTAGCTTATTGGTTACAGATGGCAATGGGTGTAGAAATATTTTAATAAAAAATAATTTTATTTCGGTTCAGCCCAAGCCTACAATAGACTTTACAGCCAATCCATTTTTTGGGTGTGCAGTTCCGTTTAGCACTCAATTTACTCCTACAGTTTCTCCAATAGGAACCTACGCTTATAAATGGGATTTTGGCAATGGCAACCAAAGTACGCTAAATAATCCAACAGCAAATTATGCTTCCAAAGGTAATTATAATGTGAGCCTAAGAGTTATAAGTGCGGCTCAATGCACGGTGGCTGTAGCAAAGCCAGCCTTTATTAAAATTGCAGATGTGATACCCAATTTTATTATTAGCGGTACACCAGATTTGTGTGCACCTGGTAAAGTTTCTATTTTAAATACCACCAATTTTGATACGTTTGGGATCAGTTATGAGTGGTATTTGAACAGTGTTTTGGTTTCAAATTTTAAGAACCCTGTGTTGAACAATCTCCCAGTTGGCAATTATTCTTTGGAGTTAAGAGTGAAGATTGGCAGCTGTTCTGTTAACCTTATTAAATCATCCTTTTTTTCGGTTCAGCCCTCCTCTAAAAGTAACTTTGATGCAGATAAATTGATATTCTGCAAAACACCTGCAACGGTTAATTTCCGCGACTCTAGCTCCAATGCCATATCTTGGTTTTGGAACTTTGGTAATAACCAAACTTCTACGCAACGCAATCCTACGCATACTTACACTCAAAATGGAGATTACACTATAACCTTAATCACTGCTCATGCCAATGGTTGCCGGGATACTTTGATTAAACCAGCCTATATCAAAATTAGGCCTGGTAATATCATTCCTATCATTGTTCCAAAAAGTGGGTGTGCACCATTAAATGTTCAATTTTCGATTTTAGATACCAATGCTATTCCGTTTACTACCTTCAATTGGACCTTTGGCGTGCTTGGCGCTGGGGCTAATACACAAGCTGCTTCTTATCGGTATTTAGATACTGGAACCTATTATGTAACCCTCACTGCAACAAATGCGGAAGGTTGTGTTTCGTATAAAACAGATACCGTAAAAGTTGGAATGCCAGTAGTGCCAAATTTTATGGCGGTAAAACAAGTTTATTGTTACAACGACCAACCCGTTGTTTTCACCAACACCACTATTACCAATTTAAAAGGGGTGATTTATAAATGGGAGTATGGAGATACTAGTAAAATATTGTGGGCATCAGGTGATAGGGTTTTTTATAAAGATACAGGTTATTTTGATGTTGAATTGCAAGCAATTTTTAATGGATGTGTCACCAAATTTAAAAGGTTAAATTACATACGCATATTAGCACCTATTGCTAAATTTAAAATTGAATTTCTTGGTTGTTCAAAATCCCAAATTGATATAACCAATGAAACTAAAGGAGGAAATAAATTTATTTGGAATTTTGGTGATGGTAAAACCGAGGTAGGTCATACGGTAAAACATGATTATGATAGCAATGGTACTTTTTTAGTTTTGCTTACCGCAATAGATACCATTACGGGTTGTACATCTACTTTTTCCAAGCAGGTTGTAATTCAAAAAGGCATCATGCCAAGCTTTACCATTTCTTCCAAAATAGGTTGCATGCCCCATACCGTAATCATTACCAATACCACACAACCAGCTTCCGATTTTGTTTTTTGTGAGTTTGAAGTTGGTTCAAATACCTACACGGGTAATGTAGTAAGTGCTTTGCTTTTTAACCCCGGAAAATATTCAGTTACCATGACGATTAGGGACAAAAATGATTGTGAATATTTCTTGACCAAAGAGGATTCAATTTTGGTAAACGGTGCAGATGTAAAATTTAGTTCCTCACCTAATTTTGGTTGTGCGCCATTACTTGTGCAGGTAAGAGATTCATCTGTGGCCGACTTACCCATTCGCAAAAGAATTTGGTATTGGGGTACTGGTGATTCTGCTGTTTATAACCACATTGATTCTGTAACCGCACGTTACAAATACCTGCAACCACCTGCCTACCAAAATGGTGGTTATACTTTAAAATTAGTAATAGAAGATTCTATGGGGTGCAGGTTTTCTGCCAATAGAAAATTGTTTATTTCTAAACCAAAACCCGACTTTACAGTTAAACAGATTAAGACCTGTGTAGCTGATACCTTTGTTTTTACGCCCATTGCCGATGATTTAATTGGATTAACACCCATGTCTTATTTCTGGGAAATAGAAAAACAAACTACTTTAACAAGGGTAATCAAAAAAAGATATTTTGGCGATACTTCAGTAGTAGTGAAGCTCATGGCTTTTGATACTTATGGTTGTATTGATACCATTGTAAAAACAGTAAAAATATTAACTGGTCCGCCAACGGTAGATTTTGATGCCACCCCTAAGAAAATTAATTGTCCGGGACCACCCATATTCTTCACAGATTATTCTAAGCAGGGTTCTACTCCTATTCAAAAATGGGATTGGGAATTTGGGGATGGAGCAAAATCAAGTCTTCAAAATCCAAGTAGAATATACTTATTGCCAGGATCCTATTCTGTGATGTTAACGCTCACCGATAGTATAGGTTGCACCTCATCAAAGAGCATTCCCGATATGGTTGTAATTGGTGGTCCTAATGGCAATTATTCTTTGTTTCCAAATTTTGGCTGTGCACCTCTCAAAGTTAATTTTAGTGCCTTAGCTACCAACGTAGTAAAGTACGAATGGGATATGGGAGATGGAACCATTGATACCAATTCTAATACCTCTCATTTGTACACTAGGGCAGGAAGGTATATTCCCAATTTAACATTAACAGATTCTGTTGGCTGTAAAATTGGTCTGCCACCCATTGATTCAATTGAAGTTTTGCCAAATCCACAAGTTGATTTTATGGTGAGCAAACAGAAAAATTGTTTGGGTGCAACAGTGCAACTAACAGGTGAGGTAATTCATACCGCTGCTATTCAATCATACAAATGGAATATAGATGGAACAACCATCAATACATTAGGGCCCCAAACCTACAATTGTACAAGGGTTGGCAATATACCTGTGTTGTTTGAGGTAATAGATAACCAAGGATGCAAAGGAGAAAAGGTCGACTCAATTGCGATGATTGTTTTTAAAGATACCATTGCCCCAAATTTGCCTTTTGCTTATAGAGCAAGTGTAGAATCAGATGAAGTTGTTTCGTTTTCTTTCAAAGAAAATAGTGAATCGGATATGGATCATTATGTCATTAAGTATGATTGGAATGGTGCCGCTTTTAACCAAACCAGAACCATTACTAACTTACAAGATACCTTTCAATTATTTGCTAATTTAAGTACGCGATTCTATAATTATTCATACCAAATGCAAGCCATTGATGTGTGTAATAATATTTCTGAACCAAGTAAAAAACATACCACAGTTGAATTAAAAGCAGAAGGGATAACCAATGCAGTGCAACTCAATTGGACGCCTTATTTGGGCTGGGATAAAGTTGATAATTACACCATTTTTAGGTTGAATGATCAAAGCAAAAAGTTTGAAAAAATTGGTAAAGTAGGAGGGAGCAGTTTAACATATGTTGATAGCCAAGCATTTTGTCACAAGCTAACTTTTTACCAAGTATTGGCCAGTTATCAAGGCATAGTTTCGTACAGTGATACCGCAGCTGCTATTCCTTTATTTGTGGCAAGTACTCCCCAAACAAGAGCAGTGAGAGCTACCGTTGAAAACAACAAAAATGTATTGTTGCAATGGAATAAAAGGCTTCATAAATTTCCTTATAAGTTTATCATAGAAAAGAGCAGCGCTGATCCAATCCGCAGTTTCGAGCGCATTGTTTTGGTTCAAACCGACACTGATTATATAGATACAGATGTAGATGTTCAAAGGTATTCTTATGAATATGTGGTATACATAGAAGATGCATGTGGTGGCATAGGCGAACCTTCCAATTTGGCTAAAACCATTTTGTTGAAATTGGATGTAGAGAAAAACGACAAGTTGTTGGAAGACCCAGTTTTAAAATGGAACCCCTATCAAGAATGGGCCTCAGGCGTGGAGCGTTATGAGCTCTATTTTATGAATGATAGTTTGGGCATCAATGAACTCATTGCCACAAAATTTACTGGTGATACTTTAGCTGCCAAGCACAATTATTTGAGTTATAACCAAGATGATTATTGTTACCAAGTGGTGGCTTACCAAAAGGATAGCAATTGGATAGAAAGCTGGTCGAACACCGCTTGCATGAACACCGCACCACGCATGTATGCACCCAATGCATTTACCTGCAACCAAGATAATTTAAACGATGGCTTTTTGATCCAAGGCGTATTTGTTAAGCAATTTGAAATGCGCATTTTCAACCGGTGGGGAGAAACGGTTTATGAAACAACCAACATGAATGCGGCTTGGGATGGTAATTTTAAAGGTGCACCAGCTCCTTCCGATGTATATGTTTACATTGCCACAGGCTATGGCCGCAAAGGAAAATTCACCACCCTCAAAGGCAATGTTACCTTGTTACGTTAATTAATTTCACTAAACTTGCTACATGGAATTATTTACAATTGATGCGGGGTATTTTAAATTAGATGGTGGTGCCATGTTTGGTGTGGTGCCTAAAAGTATATGGAACAAGGCTAATCCTGCCGACGAAAACAACATGATCCGAATGGCCACGCGCTGTTTATTGGTTCAAGATGGAGATAGATTAATGCTCATTGATAATGGTTTGGGCAATAAGCAAGATGACAAATTCTTTGGCCATTATTTTTTGCATGGCGATGATAGCCTCGAAAAATCATTGAACAAACATGGCTTTACCAAAGCAGATATCACCGATATGGTTTTAACCCATTTACATTTCGATCATTGCGGTGGCAGCATAGAATTTAATAGTGATAGGACCAAATACCAAACTGCCTTTCCTAATGCCACCTATTGGGTTGGAGAGGAGCATTGGAATGAGAGTATGGCACCAAATCCGAGAGAAAAAGCTAGCTTCTTAAAAGAAAATATTTTGCCCATTCAAGAAAGTGGTCAGTTAAAATTACTCAAGCCTGCCGAAAAGTTTCACGATAAAATAGAGTTGCTTTTTTCGAAAGGTCATACCCAAAGCATGATGCATCCTATTATCCCATATAAAGGTACTAGTCTCATTTATTTGGCCGATGTAATTCCAACCCAAGCCCATTTACCTATTCCTTATGTGATGGGTTATGATGTTCGTCCGCTCGACACCATGAAGGAGAAAAACGATATCCTTAATATGGCAGTTGAGAACAATTGGGTACTGTATTTTGAACACGACCCATTCAACGAAGCCTGCACGGTTCAGCAAACGGAGAAAGGGATTAGGTTGAAGGAGCAGGTGCGACTTTAGCTCAAAACAAATCCAGAAGCCATTTGCCTTTATTAGCCTTTACAAAACGTAATAAACTATCAATTGAACCAGCTTTGTATTCTGCAACAGCAAGAATGTATTTAAATTGTTTTATATTAATCTATTTTATCAATAATGTCATCTAAACTATCGTTTTTATAAAACAAATTTACTCGTTACTTTT
>CAMCJW010000077.1 GCA_945875195.1 Chitinophaga pinensis
AGTTTTGCCAATTAAATGCATGTGTGGCACTATAGTAAGTATTGAAATGTCGGCTGGCACTGGAAAATCAATGGTAAACTTCTTCACTGTTCCTGCTGGAACAATCAGTTTAGGTTCAACCGGAGCCAACCCCAAGGTGCCAATTTGGAATTCTGCTACTGGCCTTTTTGGAGCCCTATCTGCATAATAAATTTTAAAATAAGAACTATCTATTTCATCTATTGCGCTTGGACCAAAATGCATGTCGTTTAAGTAAAATGCATTCTTTTTGCCAATTTTATAACCACCAATTTCTTTGGGATACAAACTAAATTGAGAGCCAGGTAAGTAATTACAAACACTTGGTGTCATGGGTGCGTAGCTGCCATCATCGTTCAATAAATTGAGCTCTTTGTGTATGGTTTCACTCTTGGTTTGATCTTGGTTCACGGCAAATTGTCCGCTCCACAAATTGGATTTTTTGTTAGGTTCAAACTGAATGATGTGGGCATTCATGTGGTGTACCAAACGCTTTTTGCCAGGCACAAATTCGATGGCTTTGATGAAGGTATCTTGCGGTAATTGAAACGGTACTTTTACCACCATAAACAAATCGGTATTGTTGCCAGGAACCTTGATGGGATTTTGCATTTTTACAATTAAATCGGGCTTCCCTAAATTCAATGATTTTAATAAATTTTCGGGCTGAACCAAAGAGGCAGTATCGCCAGGTAAACAATTGCCTGCAACCCATCTTTGAATCAATTGTATTTGTTCATTGCTCAAATAGGTTTCATTGGCAAAGTGCGTGTAAGTAGGATCGGCAGGCCAAGGTGGCATTAATCTTTCTTCTGTAACATAGGCTACCAATTTGGCTTTGCTGGCAATATCTTGGTAGGTTAAAAGTGGGAATGGAGCAGCACCATCTTGGCTATGGCATTTGCTGCAATTGGTATAAATAATTGGCGCAATATGTTCTGCAAATAAAACAGGCTCACCTTCTTTTGGCATTTCCTTGGAGCTGCTATGGCAAGATACCAATGCAAAGAATGTAACAACAAGACTTAATTTAATTAATTGATAAAACATCCAACTGCTTTTGTTTGATAGGGTTTTACATATTGGTTTTGATCCATTTTTTGAAGGATGTTTCTCAAATCATTTTCTGTGATAAGGGTTCTTTTTTTGCCCAGTTCATAAGCCCAATTATCGATTCTTCCATTGTATATTTTTTGTCCAATGCTATTGTAAACAACCACCTCAGGAGTGATGCTTGCTTTGGTATAATTTGCTAACGCTAAGTTTGGATCAAACAGAAAAGAAAGCGCTTTTAAATTGTATTTATTTTTGAATTCTATGACTTCGTTCTTGCTAAATTCTTTACCTGGAATAATGGCTATGAATTGAAATCCTTTCTTAGAATATTGCTTTTCAATGTCTTTAATAGTTAGTGAATAACTTTGGCACAGTGGACATTCAGGAGAGAGGAAGTATATAACCGTTCCTTTTTGTGCAGCACTAAATTGGATCTTTGTTTTCTTGCCATTTAGGTCAAGCAAATCAATTTTATTTAATTGCGGAGGAGCATTTAAAAGTAAAAGATGTATAAACAAAAATATCGCCTGCATGTATGGCAAAAATAGGAATGTAATGCTTAATTTCGTTATAAAATTAATGGATACATGAAAGTTTTTTACAAGTGGATTTTGCTCAGTTCTGTGTTTTTGATGGGGAATTGTGTGGTGGCACAAGTTACCGTTACCGTAAAGACTATTCCAGCCAATACGCCGCAAACAGATGCTATTTTTATTGCAGGAAATTTTAATAATTGGAACCCTGGTGATGCCAAATATAAACTTGTTAAAACCGATTCAAACTACACAATTACCTTGCCAAGTGGAACGGGTGTGGGCCAATATAAATTTACAAGAGGTAGCTGGCCAAAAGTTGAATCAACAATTGGAGGCGCAAATATTGCCAATAGATCATTTACCTATAGTGCAAATTTAAGTATTGAAAACAACATTGCGGGATGGATAGATTTGCTGAATAGTCCGGCAGATACTGCTTCTACAGCGCTTAATAATGTTTCAATAATATCCAATTCATTTTATATGCCGCAGTTAAATAGGAGTAGGAGAGTGTGGATTTATCTCCCTTCCGATTACAAAAATGCAATTACCAAAAGATACTCTGTGATGTATATGCAAGATGGGCAGAATTTGTTTGATGCCAAAACTTCTTTTGCTGGTGAATGGGGTGTAGATGAATCTTTGGTTAAATTAGAAAAGGCTGGCGATTTAGGATGTATTATAGTAGGTATTGATAATGGTGGGGCTAAACGTATCAATGAATATAGTCCTTACGGGCATGTTCAATATGGAAGTGGAGAGGGAAAAGCCTATATAAATTTTTTGGTTCAAACCTTAAAGCCATTTATTGATTCTGCTTACAGAACCTACTCCGATCCAAAGCACACGGCTATTGCAGGAAGTTCTTTGGGAGCTAACATTTCGCTATTCGCCGCATTATCGTATCCACAGGTATTTGGGAAGGTAGGATTATTTTCACCGGCCTTGTATATCAGTGATTCATTATACGATTTTGCTCAAAAATCTGCAATTGACCCTGGAATTTTGGCCTATTATGTTGCAGGTTCAAATGAAAGTACAACTATGGTAAGTAACATCAATAAATACAATGATTTACTTAAACTCAAAGGATTTTTAGCTTACAATTCCTCCGTTGTCATACATGCCGATGGCGCGCACAGTGAATGGTTTTGGAAACGAGAATTTGCAAGTGCTTATCAATATTTATTTACTGATGTGAATCCGGCATATGTAAAAGAATTTGAAGGTAGGTTAGAAAGAAATACAAATTTGGTTCCTAACCCGGCTTCCGATTATACAGAAATTAAAACCTGGCCATTTAATAAAATTAAAGTGCTTACCGATAATGGGAAAGAAGTATTTTCGGCAGAAGTAAATGCAGGTTATTATAAATTGGATGTAAGTGGTTTTGAAAATGGCACTTATTATGTGGAGTTTGATTTTGGCCGTTCTAAAATCACCAAGAAATTAATGGTTCTTCACAAGTAGCCATGTTTGGATTGTTATAATTTTCGTTTTACAAAAAAAATCCTATCTTAAGATAGCTATTTCATTCACTGAAAAGCGCTATGAGCCAGAAGAAATAAACGGTAACGAAAAAAAGAAATTCTGAATTCAGAATTCTGAATTCAGAATTTCATTATGCATTTATATCAAAAGTATTCATAAAAGCAGTAGTGAAATTGCCTTTTTTGAAATCTTCGTTTTGCATCAATTTCATTTGAAGTGGTATGGTGGTTTTTAAACCTGGTCCTTCAATGATAAATTCACCTAAGGCACGTTCCATTTTGATAATTGCTTCTTCTCTGGTTTGAGCTGTTACAATCATTTTGGCAATCATGCTATCATAATTACTAGGAATAGTATAACCAGCGTAAATATGCGTATCAACGCGCACTCCGTGGCCACCGGGCTTGTGCAAATAATCTATTCTTCCTGGCGTAGGACGGAAATTATTATATGGATCTTCCGCATTGATACGTACCTCAATTGAATGACGAGTAGGGTAGTAGTTTCTACCACTAATTGGCACACCAGCAGCAATCAATATTTGCTCTTTTACTAAGTCGAAATTGATTACTTCTTCTGTAACGGGATGTTCTACTTGAATACGGGTATTCATTTCCATGAAGTAGAAGTTACGGTGTTTGTCGACCAAGAATTCGATGGTTCCCAAACCTTCATATCCAATGGAAGTGGCACCAGCAATTGCAGCAGCTCCCATCTTTTCGCGCAATTCGTCGGTCATAAAAGGAGAAGGACTTTCTTCTACCAATTTTTGGTGACGTCTTTGAATAGAGCAATCGCGTTCTGATAGGTGACAAACTTTTCCGTATTGATCACCTGCCAATTGAATTTCGATGTGACGAGGCTCTTCTACATATTTTTCCATGTAGATACCATCATTACCAAAGGCAGCAGCAGATTCTTGTTTGGCACTGTCCCAGTTTTTTTCAAATTCTTCGTCTTTCCAAATGATACGCATACCTCGTCCACCACCTCCAGCAGTTGCTTTGATGATAACAGGATATCCAATGGTTTTGGCAAGTTCAATTCCTTCTGCGGCATTGGCAACTAAACCATCAGAACCGGGTACTACAGGTACTCCAGCCTTTTTCATGGTATCTTTTGCATTGGCCTTATCGCCCATTTTATTGATCATTTCTGGGCTAGCACCAATAAATTTAATACCATGATCGTGGCAAACTTGGGAGAATTTTGCATTCTCTGAAAGGAAGCCGTAACCTGGATGTATGGCATCTGCATTGGTAATTTCTGCAGCGGCAATAATATTTTGAATACTAAGGTATGATTGAGAGGAAGGCGGAGGCCCAATACAAACGGCTTCATCTGCAAACCTAACATGTAAACTATCTCTATCAGCGGTAGAATAAACTGCTACAGTTTTAATTCCCATTTCGCGCGCAGTACGAATTATCCTTAACGCAATCTCTCCTCTATTAGCTATAAGTATTTTTTTGAACATGTGAAAATTGAGTTTTTAAAGACCTAAAAATGAAGTTACAATAGATGATTTATTGTGACTCAAATTATTTGGGTTCAACCCAAAATAATGGTTGATCATATTCAACTGGTGAAGCATTTTCAACCAATATTTTTACAATTCTACCAGAAATTTCCGACTCAATTTCGTTGAATAATTTCATGGCTTCAATGATACATAAAACTTGCCCTGGCTTAATTTCATCTCCTACTTGGAGGAAAGGAGCTTTGTCTGGCGATGAAGATTTATAGTAGGTTCCAATCATTGGAGATTTTACCGTAATAAAATTACTAGCGGATGCAGCTGGAGTTTCTATAACTACTGCTACTTCTGCTGGCGCTGAACTCATAACTTGAGCTGGTGCTTGAGCAATGTATTGCGGAGTTTGATTTACTACCATTGTTCTGCCATCTACTTTCTTAATAGCAATTTTAAAATCGCCACGTTCAACTTCTACTTCAGAAACCCCAGCTTCTGACACAAGCTTGATTAGTTCTTTTATTTCTTTTAATTCCATAATGTATGTGTAATTATCTACTCAAATTTATCTAAAAAAATGCTTTAGCAAAGTGTTTTTATTAAAAATGCAAAATTACTTTACCTCGGAGCCATCATAAGCCCATTTAAGGTAAATGGCGCCCCAAGTAAATCCACCCCCAAAGGCTGCCAATACTATATTATCACCTTTTTTCAACTTGCTTTCCCAATCCCATAAACAAAGGGGTAATGTTCCGTTGGTGGTATTTCCATAATGATCAATATTTATCATTACTTTTTCCTTGCTCAAGCCCATTCTCTCGGCTGTTGCATCAATTATTCTTAAATTGGCTTGGTGTGGCACTAGCCAGTCAATATCGTCGGCAGTTAAATGGTTGCGTTCCATTATTTGAGCCGATACATCGGCCATATTGGTTACGGCAAACTTGAAAACCGATTTGCCATCTTGGTAAACAAAATGTTCTTTGGCATCTATGGTTGCATGAGTTGGTGGCTTAACTGATCCACCCGCTTTTTGATGCAAGAATTGACGTCCAGAGCCATCCGATTTCAATACTGCGTCAATGATTCCTAATCCTTCTTCGTTTGGTTCAAGCAAAACTGCTCCACAACCATCTCCAAATATAATACAGGTATTTCTATCTGTATAATCAATAATAGCCGACATTTTATCGCCACCTACCACGAGTACTTTTTTGTATTTGCCAGATTCTATAAAGCTCGAGGCTGTTTGTAATGAAAACAAAAAGCCAGAACAAGCTGCCATTAAATCATAAGCAAAGGCATTTTTAGCACCAATTTTATCGGCTAAGATGCAGGCAGATGATGGGAATACCAAATCCGGCGTAATGGTAGCAAAAATAATTAAATCAATTTCTTCGGCAGAAATGCCACGTTTTTTCAATAAGCCATTTACCGCTTCTACCGCCATATCTGATGTTCCCAGACCTTCGCCTTTTAGGATATGTCGTTCTCTAATTCCAGTTCTGGTGGTGATCCACTCATCAGTGGTATCTACCAACAATTCTAGGTCCTTATTGGTCAACAAATCTTTTGGCACATAGCCATGAATTGCTGTAATAGCTGCGGTAATTTTTGTCATTATTGTGAGGGAGGAACAAGATTTTGAAATGCATCGTGTATGATCTCTATCAATTTAGAGTCAACCACATCACGGGCAGATAACAACATGTTCTTGAAGGCTTTGGCATTTGAGATTCCATGCCCTATAATCACTGGAGCGTTAACACCAAGTATAGGAGTGCCTCCAAAATTTTCATAATTAAAACTTTCTAAGTAATCGTCGGTGATTCCACGTTTTCTGAGCACAAAATACATTGATTCCAATGCCTTTAATACCACATTTCCAGTGAAGCCATCGCAAACAACTACATCCACTTTATCGGAGATAATATCCCTACCTTCAACATTTCCTATGAAATGAAATTGGTTGGTATCTTCCATGATTTGATGGGCAGAAATGGTTACTAAATTGCCTTTTTCTTTTTCTTCACCTATGCTCAGTAAGCCTACTTTTGGATCCTGTTTTTTATATACATGTTGCAACAAAAGCGATCCCAATATGCCAAATTGGTAAAGCACATCAGGCTTACAATCTGCATTTGCACCTACATCTAGGATCAAACCAACACCCCCTTTTGCCTTGGGCACAAGAGCGGTTACGCATGGTCTAATTACTCCTTCAATAGGTTTTACAGAAAACATAGCACCTACTAGCATGGCACCCGTATTTCCTGCACTTACAAAAGCATCAATTTTTTTTCTTGCAAGCAAACCAAAACCAACCGAAATGCTTGAATCTTTCTTTTGGGAAATAGCTTTTGTTGGATGCTCACTCATGCCAATAATTTCGGTAGTATGAACTATTTCAAAATCAGCTAAATTGGCTCCCTCTTTCTCCAAATGTTGAATGGCCTGATCTTTGTCACCAATTAAAACAATGGTAACGCTTTCCCCAAATTCCTTTTTAGCAATTACGGCACCGGCAATAGCTTCCTTGGGAGCAAAATCGCCCCCCATGATATCAAAACCAATTTTCATATTGTTGGAGTTAGGGAGGAAAAAGAATTAAATATCTTTCTGCATATCAGGAAAGGCCAACTTGCCTTTGTAGTAACCATTTGGGGTTACGCGGTGGCGCAAATGAGTTTCTCCTGAAGTTGCATCTACAGAAATTGTTGGATTAGCTCCTTTGTAATGTGTTCTGCGCTTATCGCGTCTAGAATTAGAAATCTTACGTTTTGGATTAGGCATTTTATATATCTCCTTATTTTTTTAGTTTAGTAAATCTTTTAATTTATTCCAACGAGGATCATCGCTCCCATCTTCACCATTTTCATCCTCATTTTCATTGTCTTCAATATCCTCGTCATCTTCTATATTTTCTACATGTACCAATCTGCTAAAAACTTCTTCATTACAAGGTTTTGGTTCAGACAGCCCATCGCAAGTCTTTTTTTGCGGAAGCGCCAATAAAAGGCTCTCATACAAATACTGCTTTAGGTCGTACTCAATTTCGGTGCGTGCAATGTAAATAATTTCGGAGTCATCAAAATTATTTGCCTCACTGAGTTTCATTACCAAACCAAATTTTTGTTTAATTGGCATGTCAATGTCCTCCGCACAGGTGTCGCAAGTTACCCTTGAAATTCCTTTAAAATCAAAACTCAGATCATAGATATTCTCTGTTTTTATCAATTTTAAATCAACATTCACCTCACAATGTTCTACTGGCGAATAGTCGAAGCCAGCAAGAAATTGATCGTTTAATGTAAAATTGAATTCATTAAGCCCCATTTTAAGCTTATTGAACTCAATCAGATATTCTTTAGACCTCGTTCCCATTATTATAGCTTGCAAAGATAATGATTGAAGATAAAATTCTCAATCTTTTTTGAAAAATACTTGTAAATCAATGTACTAAATTAAGAATTGCACACCCAAATGCCCTAATTTACCCAGAAATAGTTGTTTTTTAGAAATCTATCCTGAACCTTTCCCTTTTTCCCATATTCATTGGAAGTGGGTTTTGGGTCATTTCGGCAAAATGGTTGCGTTGCTCCCAAATGTCGATTGCCAAAAATATGGCATTGCGCATAGATTGCTCGCTGGCAACGTTTTTGCCTACTATTGCATAAGCCGTTCCGTGGTCGGGTGAGGTTCTCACAAAAGGCAGCCCAGCTGTAAAGTTTACGCCAGAATCAAAGGAGCTATATTTAAAGGGCACCAAGCCTTGATCATGGTACATGGCCAAAATGCCGTCAAATTTTTTGTATTGGTCTGAACCAAAAAAACCATCAGCTGGGTATGGTCCGAAGGCCAAAATTTGGTTTTCATTTTTGGCTTTTTCAACTGCAGGGATAATGATGTCTTTTTCTTCCGAACCTAAAAGGCCGTTATCTCCCGCATGTGGATTCAACGAGAGCACGCCAACTCTTGGCTTTACAATCCCAAAATCCTTTTTGAGGCTTTCGTTTAATAATTTTATTTTTTTCTGAATTCCTTCAATGCTCAATGCTGCTGCCACATCTTTTACAGGGATATGACCTGTTACCAATGCCACTTTCAAATCATCTGAGCTTAAAACCATTAAGTGATTTGATCCTGCTTGCTGGGCAAGGTATTCGGTATGCCCTACAAATGGCAAGGCGGCTGTATTTACTGTGTTTTTGTTAAGTGGTGCAGTAACTATTGCATCAATTTTACCAGCAACTGCATCCTTAGTGGCAGCTTCCAAAGATTTAAAAGCGTATTTACCTGCCAGTTCTGTTGCTTCGCCTGGTTTTATCTCCACATCTTCTTCCCAGCAAACTAAAATATTGGAACGTTTGTGGTTTATTTGATCCAAAGATTTGATGATATTCAATTGGAAATCGGGCATCCCAATTACTTTTTTCCAATAGGAGATTACTTTAGGGGAGCCATAAACAACGGGAACGCAATACTCATTGATTCTGCTGTCGGCCAAGGCTTTTATAATTACCTCGGTGGCGATGCTGTTCATATCGCCCATTGTAATGCCTATTATAGGAAGTTTGCTCATGTGAGTTTTATTATTTTAAGCAATTTATTTGCTCAATTGTTTTACAAATTCAACAATCAACCTAACACCAACGCCTGTACCATGCTTGCCTCTGTAGCTATCGGCGGCATTGAGGTAGGCCGGACCAGCAATGTCAAAATGCATCCAAGGGTAATCGGTAAATTTTTCTAGGAACTTACCCGCGGTAATGGCACCACCAACCGGACCACCAATATTTTTCATGTCGGCCAAATCGCTGTTAATGAGTTTAGCGTAATCGTCCCAAAAAGGAAATTCAACTAAACGCTCATGCACGGTATTACCTGCCTCTTTTAAAGCAGCTTTGGTTGTTTCATCAGCCGTGCCCATACAAACCGTTCCAAAAGAACCAATGGCGGCAGCAGCTGCACCTGTAAGGGTTGCAAAGTCTAATACCAATGAAGGAGAATATTTTTTGGCATAGGCCAAAGCATCGCCCAAAAGCATTCTGCCTTCTGCATCTGTGTTCAATACTTCTACTGTTTGGCCATCGAACATGGTAACTACATCACCGGGTGTATAGGCATTTCCGCCTGGTCTGTTATCGGTTGCAGGAATTAATGCTATCACATGATAAGGCAATTGTGCTTGTGCAATGGCAACAATGGCACTTGCAACGGCCGCGCCACCACCCATGTCACATTTCATGGTATCCATTGAGTTTGGCGTTGGTTTTAGGCTCAAACCGCCAGTATCATAAACAACACCTTTACCAACTAAAACCAATGGCTTTTTGTTTTTGGCATTTTTAGGTTTGTGTTCTAAAATGGTAAATGTTGGAGGCGTAATGCTTCCTTTATTTACAGCTAACAAACCACCCATTTTTAGGGCTTCAATTTGTTTCTTATTTAAAACTTCACAACTTACGCCAGCGCTTGTGGCAAATGCTTTCATTTCTTTGGCAAAAACCACGGCATCTAAATAAGATTGGGGTTCATTTACCCATGTTCTGGCTTTGTAAACTGCATTTACTACTGTTTGCAAATCGCTTAATTGCTTTTTAGCTTTTGCATCAATGGCAACGGCAATTTTTTGTATGGTATGTGCTTTTTTCTGATCCGATTTGTATTTCAAAAACTGGTAGTTACTCAAAGCTAACCCTTCAGCAACCGCGAGCACTTCAGTAGTATTTTGAGTGGCATCTAAAAATACATCTTGGTATTGATGGGCATTCAAAGCCGAACAAATTTTATTACCCAAATTGCGGTAATTTTCTAATTGCTCTGCAGTATTTTTCTTTTCCCAATCTTCGGTAAATTGCACAAAAACCAACTGGCTGAACCTATTTAATAAAACATAAGCATCACCTGCTTTTTGCTTTTTCTGTATATAAGTTTGTTCTTCTTTTGAAAAGCCAAAACTGACTAGTTTATCTTTTTTACCAATTAAAAAAAGTTGCGATTGGTCTTTGCTAGCCTTGCCTTGCGAAATTATCTGAATGC
>CAMCJW010000078.1 GCA_945875195.1 Chitinophaga pinensis
AAGGATCGGTAATCAGGAATGGATGACCAGAAATCTTGATGTGGATAGATTCCGGAATGGTGATTTAATTCCGCATGTTGAATCGGCAGATGATTGGAAAAAGGTTGGAGAAAATGGTCAACCGGCATGGTGTTATAACGGTAATAACCCTGAAAATGGGAAGAAATATGGAAAATTATATAATTCGTTTGCGGTAAATGATCCAAGGGGATTGGCCCCAGAAGGTTTTCATGTTCCCACAGATGATGAATGGACCAGTCTTGTAGAATTTTTGGGTGATGATATTGCAGGCCATAAAATGAAATCAGTTGAGGGTTGGGAAGACTGGGAGAATGAATACGGAAAAATTCAAAATGGGAATGGGGACAATTCTATAGGCTTTAACGTTCTCCCTGTTGGTTATCGTAATTACTTTGGTGGTTTCTTTAAAATTAGTATCAATGCTTTATTCTGGAGTGCTACCAAGCACGACATCGTTGACACCCTCGCTTGGTCCCGCTACCTGTACAGCAGTAATAGCATTGTAAGCAGAAACTTTTACGTTAAGTCGTTCGGAGCTTCTGTACGTTGCCTCAGGGATTGACTATTCGACTATTTTGAGGGAGGGGAGAATTTTTTTGAAAATAGTGAGGCAATATAATATCCTGACAATTTTCAGTAACTTCAAACTTTAGTCGAAAATATAGTCCATTCCTTATTTGTATTTAAATTCGATTGCCATCCTAATTATGACCGATGGAAAATTCAGAGAATGAATCTTTAATATCTACAGGAAGTTCAAATCTTGCCAAGCCAGAGAAACTATTATCCATTACTCAAAAAATATTGAGTGAAATTAAACCACATTATGAAAGTGTAAGAATAGGTAATCAGGAATGGATGACCAGAAATCTTGTTGTGGATCGATTTCGGAATGGGGCTTTAATTCCACTTATTAAGTCAAAAAAGGAATGATTTTAAGCAAAAAAACGAACAAACGGCGCAGTATGACATAGGATGAAATCTATTGAAAATTGGGAAGAAAACTATGATATAGCTGGCGCTTAAAAAAATGATAATAATAGGAAAAAATTATTATGATTTGAGAAGCTCCCAGATAGTTTTCGAAGTATTGAAAGTTCTTTCATTGATTTAGTTGTAAACTCAAATTTTTGCCCTATTTGGGAGATTTGGGCCTCTTTTGTAACCTTAAAGGTTTTCTTGGTACTTTCAAGTATCTGTTCCATGCATTAATTTATTGATTTCCTAAAATGATAAGGGGGTAAATCACTGAATATTCTTATTTTAGAACCTTTAGCAATCTTACAAAGGTTTTTACTTTAACTTTCAACTACATTTGGATAACTAGAATTTTATAAAGAAGGTTAGAATTGCATGTAAAGTTTTTAACAAAAGATTGAAAATAAAACTTACATTTGAATTAAAGCTGATTTTACATTTTGATTTAGTTTACTTTTTTAAGCATTTAGAATGAAATAATTACTATATTTATTCATAGTTGTTTAGAAATAATTTTCTGTTTTATCTATTTTAGGGTAGTTTGATGAAAGTTAGTTTCGCATCTATAAAACTTAACAGTTATTCTAAAGAGTCGACCGCACATACGGGAATATAGAAAATGGAATAGATTAAGTACTATAAAATAAAATTATATGGCAGATAACTGGGACATATTTCCAAGTAATATAGGTGAAACATTAGGTTTTATCGAAAGGAAATCATTTACATTCAACTACAAAAGATTTGAAGTTTGGCAAGGTGGTGATTGCATTTATTTAGGGAGCTCAATAGGGCAAATTATTGCAAAGGTTGTAAACGGAAAACTAAATATTACAGTTGATGACGAAATGATTAACAACCACATCGTTAAACATTTTTCGTTAGGAGAAATTTCTACAAATATTGACAGAGTAATGTGGAGCAAGGATATTTTTAATTCTTTGAACAAAGTTGAAATCAATACTCCAGACATCTCTTCTCTTTTTTTTAAACAAGGCCTTTTGTGTAAAGTTACGTTTACTATTCACAACCCAAGCACTCTTATAGAATTCTATTTATAAAAATAAAAAACAAACAAAATGGGACTATTCGACTTTTTTAAATCAGACGAAAATAAACCTTCAATAGATTTAAAGGACTTTAAATTTCTATCTGACGATCATATAAGAATTGAAAATGGAAGACCGGTAAATACCAGCAATAAAGGCGCTTTTAGGGGTATTAGAGTTAAAACATCAGACAATAGTACTTTTTACGTGACTATGTATAATATGAGTGAAAATCTCCCGGTTTGGGGTGACAACATTCAAATGACAGAAAAAAAAATGAAATTAGTTGCAGAATTACATGACAAAATCATCCTTCGTGGTTTTGGAACGGATGCGATGGGAGCTTCTTTTGCTGACTATGGTTTAACCCTACACAAATCAAATGACAATGTGGATAAAGTGACACTGCACATGCATGACAGAAATATTGATATTGTATATGTAAAATCAGAAAATAAAGAACAATTAGAAATGTTAAGCCAATTTTCTGATTTTGACAATTTTAAAAATTTCACGCATAAATGGAATTCAAGTATGCCAATGATCGAACAAATTAAAATTGCTATGAAAAGTGATGCTTTAAATAATAAAGGCGCGCGCGCATATAATGATAAGGATTATCAAAATGCGATTAAATTCTTTGAACAGGCGTTAGCTATTATGCCAAACAACGATGATGCATTGAAAAATCTAAAATCATGCTATTCAGGAATTGGAAATCAGAAAAAATTAACCGAAGTATTAAAAAAACTTGATTATCTAAGTTAAAAAGGAATGGAACAGCTAATATCAGTTTTACAAAATAGCTTGTTAAGTGCTCCTATGGCAGTTATATCAAGTCTCAGATTTCTGGTTTAACTTTAAACTAAATAATAGTCACTTCTTAAAAGGCAAAAAAGGCAAAAACTGATGTTAAGCATGCAATTACAATTGTTCTAATACTTAAGGACTTCAAAAAAAATGAATAGATAAAAATTCTAATAAGCCTGGTTTACCACCTTTTGCAAAAGCAACAGAAAAGTAACGCCAACCCCAGGTTTAAACCATGTTGATTAACATTTGCTTTTGCTCCAAATTTACAAAACCCTACTCCAAGAAGATGCAATATAAAGCAGGATATTTTTTAGAATCCGTTTGGAAAGAATTAAAGAAACTTTCAAAAGACGAAGTCGATGATTTAAAGCTCAAAGGTTTGTTGGAGAACCTGACAACTTTTGATGCTGTTACAACTTTAACTCTGAACAGACCAGCCGATATCAATTCTTTGTTGGCAGTAGCAAACAATATTGTTACAAGAGGTACTCCAACACTCTGTCCCGTTTTTCTTGAAGAGGCAATTGCAAATTCAATTAAACAAACCACAAAGACGATTGAATACGGAACAATAAAATTTCCGTTTGCAAACTCTGACTATACGACAGAAATTTTATTCAAAGCTTTGCATTTCATTCTACCAAAGACAGAAGCAACAGTAGAACAAATTTATACAGCCGACCTTGATAGTGACTTTGAAAAAAACTTTCTTACATCATTAATTCCAACCGAACATTCTTATCTGAAACAATTATTTCAACATCAGAGAAAAAGGAAAACATTTAATGAAACAGTTGCAAGAGGCAGAGTTGATTTTAGTTTAGAAATCCCATACATTTCTAAAAGTCCTGTCAAACTAAACAGATATAAGGATAATGTCAGTATAAAAAATAAAAAACAATTTGTTGTAGAAATTGACGGTGCAGCTTATCACTCAGAAACAGTGGACAATTTTCGTGATGCACAAATCAATGAAATATTAAAAGCAGAAGAAATTGTAAACAGAATTACTGAAGGAAATTTAGGCAAAGATTTAAACAAACTGATAGAGAAAATTAGCGATGATGAATATCTGAAAATCATCAAAGATAATTTCAACTCAAATTTAGACACAACGTTAAACACACTTTTATTCACTCCTATCTGCATCGCAAGAATTCAAAAAGTTTTAATTGAGTATTTGATTTGCAATTATTCTTCACTGCAAACAGAAAACAAACCTTTGCGTATTGCAATCATTGAACAAGATGTTCCTTGTGCTGATTTAGCGATTAAAGACCTTACACAATTATTTGAAAATTTAGTTTCGTTAGAAAACAAAAACGCTTGGCTACCCAAATTTGAACTTACAATTGTTTCAAATAAAATATTTGAAAACTCCCCATTAAAAACAAAGGACACTCTCCAATCTTTACCAAATTCTGAATACTCAACATTTAATTTAGTCATTGATGTTTCAGTTTTCAAAAGAGAAGGAATTTTTAATTCCGACTTTATTGCTTCCCCAAACAAAATAACAATTCGCAGTAGCCATTTTACTTTAAAAGAAACAATGAATACGGTTTGCTCCGCAAACCTTATTCATTATAGAGAGATAGCTAAAGCTATAAATAATGAGGAGCATGAAATTGATAAAGAAGCGGAAGATATTTTAGAGTATTTCGTTCAGAATATTTTTAGAAAGGAAAATTTCAGAGAAGGACAGCTACCTATTTTGAATAGGGCTTTGGCTTGTAAACCAGTTATTGGTTTACTTCCAACAGGCGGGGGGAAATCTTTGACCTATCAATTATCTGCTTTGTTGCAACCAGGAATTACTTTGGTTGTTGATCCAATCCGTTCTTTGATGAAAGACCAGTTTGACGGACTTGTAGAAATTGGAATTGATAAATGTGATTTCATCAATTCTACTTTGTCAACTTCACAACGGTCTTACATTCAAAAACACGAACTGCCTTTTGGACAAAAGCAATTCATTTTTCTAAGTCCTGAACGATTTGTGATTGAAGATTTCAGAACGGCAATCAATACAACAATTTCAAACAAGAACTATTTTGCTTATTGCGTAATTGATGAAGTTCATTGCGTTTCAGAATGGGGACACGATTTCAGAACTCCTTATTTGAATTTAGGAATCAATGCACAAGATATTTGCAAAACTAAGACAGTCGACAAAGTTATTTTATTTGGCTTGACTGCAACCGCTTCTTTTGATGTGTTGACTGATATTGAAAGAGAATTGCAAATTGGAAAAACTGATGGTAACGCTGTTGTAAGATATGAGAACACTCTAAGAGATGAATTGAATTACCAAATAATTGAAACCGAAATAAGGCAGATTTCAAAAGTTGATGTAAGCCAAGGATTTCAAATTAATGACAGCAATTGGAAAAAAGAAGTTGGAAATGCTAAGCAAGAAAAAATAAAAAATTCTGTAAGCAAAGGTGAAGAAAAAATTATAAAGTTTAATGACGAGCAAGTTTTGCAAGAGTTGCTTGATATAACATTCAACCAGTATTTGCCCAGAAGCCAACGAGAAAGCTATTACAACAAATTCAAAGGAAAAAACAACGCAGAAAAGTTAGCTTCCAATTCCTTCATTACTGAAACACTTCCTAAATTATTTATTAAAACCAAACCCATTCTACAAGAGAGTAGTGACAAATACAATTATGGAATCATCATTTTTTGCCCTCATAAAAACGGAGCATTAGGCGTGAAAGATGTTGCAGATAATTTAAAGATGATTTTGCCTGATGAAAGTATTGGAACTTTTGTCGGTTCAAGTGATGATGATGATTCGTTTAGAAGAAGAAATAATGGAAAGCCAACAGAAGACGAAATTTCTTTTGAAAACCTAAAGTTCTTCAAAGAAAACACACAGTCCATAATGATTGCAACGAAAGCGTTTGGAATGGGAATAGACAAACCGAACATTCGTTTTACTTATCACATCAATACACCTTCTTCAATAGAATCTTATGTACAAGAAGCAGGCAGGGCAGGTAGAGATAAAAAGGTTGCTATCTCAACTATTTTTTACAACCGACAACTTTTTACCAACACAGATAAAAAGCTAACATACATTGGTAAAGAACAAAACGACAGCACACTGAACCGAAACTCATTTTATAATCTTGACAGAGATATTTTAATGTATTTCTTTTATAATTCTTTCCGTGGGATTGACAAGGAAATCGTGATGATAAACGAATTGCTTGATGAAATTTACTCCCCTCTTTTAACCAATCTCAAAACCATTGAATCATTTATCAATGAGAATTTATCGGATGAAGATGTTATGCTGGATATACCAACTGCCGACACGCCAACTTTTGATAGAACTAATTATATTTTTATAAAGAACTCAACAACCAACATTGGATATGTGAGATTTAATCCTTTAAGAACTCAACACAATTCAGAAATTGAAAATTATATTAAAAGAGAATTGGAGAAAGCAAATATTTCTACAAAGGACGATTGCCGAAAATGGTTAAGCAGTATTAAAATAAATAACAACTCAAAGGAAGGCATAGAAACCATTTTCAGCAAAAAGAAAATTGACGAAAGCATAAATCTTTTAATCCCTTTTGAAAACAAGTATCATTCAAAAATTGACAAAAGCAATTTCCCAAAAAGGGTAACAGAAAATACTTTAAGTTATGATTATGTTGATTTGCTATTGCAAAATAAAATACTCAACGACTACGCAAGTTTGGGTGATGGAAAAAAAGACAATTTTATTGAAATTGTTCTCAAAGCGTTAAACGAAAATTTTGACTTTAACGAATTCATTGATTGCCTCACAATGTTTGATAATGACACAAGAAATAATTTACTTAATGACTCCAAACTTAGGACTTGTTATTACAGCCCCCGTTCAAAAGCAGACACAGCTAAAGCGGTTTACCGTTTGAATTCATTAGGAATTATTGAAACCTATACTATCAACTATCAGGACAAATATTATTCGGTTTCAGCAAAAAAGAAAACTGTTACACATCACTTTGAGATTTTAGAAGAACTATTTACCCGTTACACTTCGCAACAAGGAGCCAAGTTGCAAATTCAAAAAGTGAAGGAAGAACAAAACAGGAAGAGCATTTATAAAACTTGCACAGTAGCACTTACAAATTTTGTTTACGACTTAGTAGCAAAGAAAAGAAAGCAAGCAATTTATGATATGATTGAGTTATGTGAGATTTCTCAAAACAAAAATCACAAGTTTGAAAATGGAGAAGTTTTTGATTTGACTAATAGTGGAAATGTTCATAAACAAAATTTAGTTATTAAGGAGGAAATTTACTACTACTTTAACGCAAAGTATTCCCGAAAAGGTAACCAAGCAATTGAAAGAGGAAATATAGTTTCAGTTTCAGCTTCCCTTCCAGATGATTTCAACAAACTTAATTTTGAAGAATTAGTTTGGAAATACATTGTCCTTACAGACACAGACGAGACAGGAGAGTTCAGAACAAATGTAAAACACCTTAGAGGTTCATCTCAAAAAATGTTGAGAGCTTACCCAGAAGTTCCAGAATTTATGGTTCTTAAAAGTTTCAGTTTGTTTATTCTTTCAGAAACAACTCCAAGTTTATTGGATGATGCAAAAGATGAAATTGTAAAGGCATTGGAATTGCAAAACTTAGAAGGAGATGAATTGATAAATTTTATTGAACAGTTTATTGCAAGTGTCAAAGAACATTATCAAGGTGCGGAAATTGAAGATGCTTTCAATGAAATTTTAAGTGCAGCAGTTCTAAATAATCAACTCAAAAAAATAATATCTTTCAACAATAAATTTTTGGAAAACTATGTCAATAATTGAATTAGAAAAATCGCTTAGTGAGTTACATAAGGAACTTGCAAGATTGACACCAGCAATCAAACTTGCTGAAAAAGCGGTTGAGACAGCCGACTTAACTAAAGCTATTCCTGAAAGACATCAACAACTAATCAAAGAACTCAAATCAGTATTTATCAATCCTGATGAAAGTGATAAAAAGGAATTTGTAAATGTTTATTCAAGCATTACAAAAAATTTAAGTGAACTTGACAAGGTTAAGGAATCCATAAATGAATACGTAAAAAGAATTTCTAATTTAGTTAAGTATCTCGAGAACAACGACATTCCTAAAAAGTTAGAAGCAATCAACTTTCAAGTTACAAGCATTAACAGTTCTTTGTTGGCAGTGCAAGGACAAATGAATGCAATTCAAAGTTCATTAAATACTATTAACAATACAGTTGACAACATCAGACATAACACTAATAAGATTTTAGTTGATGTTAAGAACTCAAAAGAATCATTTGAAGAAAAAATAATAGCGTTTGAGAATTATACTACACAAAAGTTACATGAGGTTGCAAATAGCCTGAACAAGCAGAATAAAGAAATAAAAATGCTGAAAATAATTATGATTGTGATTTCAGTCGTTTCCATTGTTGGCACAATCGGAACAATTTTAATATTCAACAAAGTATAAAAAGGTTGATGTAAACGCGTTGTCTAAATGCATATTAAAAGTCAAAAAATGCGGTATTAAGTACATATTTGTAAAATCCGGATGAAATTGGGTCTTCATCACTTTTGGTGAATACATTAATTTTATGACACATTCTTTTCAATCACACCCATTTCAATGAAGATTCTTGTTAAAATTAGTTCCGGTTCTCGGTCATTCCTATTTTTCTAATTAAAACAAAATAAGAAATTTTCACCAAAAGTTACGAAGAACCCAGTTTGACCGGAATATTCAATTTATTCTTGAGAATGGTGGATATTCCGGATTAAAGTGAGCCAGTGATTCCGGGTTAAAGTGAGCCACTAAATCCGGGTTAAAGTGAGCCAGTGATTCCGGGTCAAAGTGAGCCACTTGGAGTGAGATTTGATTACTAACTTGGTTTAAAAAACCGAGATGGCCAATCAAATTTTATCTATGAATAAGTTACATTTAGTATTGCGGTTACTGATAGAAGGTAAGTCACAAAGAATGGATATAGTCATAACTAAATCGTTTGATTTTCTCGATAAATGTAAGGAATGGGAAGTGCACGAGTTTTTTGAAACTTGTATTATTTCCATATATTACCCTAATAAAAGTTTATCACTACTCAGTAGGTGATTTATTTACAGGAATAATCATGTAAAATCTGAATAGAAATGTTGAAAAGTAAAGATCTTGAATGTGTTAAAATAGGTGACCAGATTTGGGCCACAAAAAATCTTGATGTGAATCGATTCCGGAATGGAGATTTAATTCCACATCTGGAGTTCGATGAGGAGTGGATAGTAGCAGAAAAAAATGGTCAACCAGCATGGTGTTACTATGACAATGATCCTAAAAATGGAAAAAAGTACGGAAAACTTTATAATTGGTATGCTGTCAATGACCCAAGAGGCTTGGCACCAGAAGGTTGGCACATTCCAACAGATAAGGAATGGACCATTCTCAAGAAATTTTTAGATATATCTACTGGAGGCTGGAAATTGAAATCAGTGGAGGGCTGGAATAAATGGAAGGATGAATACGGCAAATTTCAAAATGGGAATGGAGATAATTCGTCAGGATTTAATGCTCTTCCAGGAGGTTTTCGCGACGATGATGGCACAGGTATTGATGTGGCTATCTTCTGGAGTGCTACAGAGATCAAAACCAGCAGAGCCTGGACACTCAGCCTAACCAACGACACAGGCTTTTTAGACAAGACCTGGGCCTTTAAGCAAGAAGGTTTATCTGTTCGTTGTATAAAAAATCCAGTGCCTCAAAGAGGGTTCAACGTGTAATCCGGTGAAATTGACCAGGATAAAGAATGGTTTTTAAAGGAACTTCTTGTAAATTTTTCAATAACTTAACCTTTATTAGAATAATCAAAAAATAAGGTCAGTTCATTATTTTTATATAAATTCCAGTGACTCCCTAATTCAAATCCATGGAAAACTCAGAAAATAAGTCTTTAATATCTACCGGCAGTTCAAATCTGGCCAAGTCTGAGTGATTATTATCCATTACCATGAAGATATTGAGTGAGATAAAACCACAATATGAAAGAGTAAGGATGTGAAATCAGGAATGGATAACCAGAAATCTTATACTTTTTCTATCTTCTTAAATTTTCATTCAATTCTTCAACTAATTCATACACTTTAGTATTCGGATTTTGTTGATGGAAAGGAAGATTCTCTTGCTGTTCAAATAATGATCTTGCCCTTTCAATCGCTTTTTCTTGTGAAGAATTTTCATCATTCTTTAAGATGTCATAAATCTTCAAACAAAAACCATATTTCTTGCCATCTTTGACGTAATTTATTTCAAATCTTTTATCTAATTCTTTGTAATAAAAAGACCTTAAATGTTGTGATTCAGTCAAATTAAAATGCAAGTAAAACCATAATTCAAAGGCGTCATTAGAATATGCAATTTTGTAGCCAAGTTGTAAAGCTTTTGAAATTGCATTATCAAAATCTGCAAACTCATCAGCACCCCTTTTCACATCCATATCAAAAACACACCAAACTTCATTATAGTCTTCTTTTTCATTTTCAATAATTTCTCCGGTAGATTCAACTAATTTAAGCTTTGCTTGCCCTTTAAGGTCAATTGCCTTAATTTTTACACCTAAAACAGGGAAAG
>CAMCJW010000079.1 GCA_945875195.1 Chitinophaga pinensis
AATAAGCAGGTATCGCTTAAGAAAAAAGATGAGCCTAGATAATGGAGCCAACCTTACTGAATATTTGAGTAAAATATAAAAGAAAAGCCCCGCTAAATTAGCGAGGCCTCTCTTCTCAATTACAAACAAATCAGAACTTATTCAACCAACAACTTGTAGGTTTTTACGGCTTGATCCAACTCTATTTTTACCAAATAAATGCCTGGAGTTAACGCTTGAACATCTAGGTTCAAACCGTTAATTGCGTTGGCTTCAGTATTGGCTTTTTCCATCATCAATGAACCCACTACATTGTATACACTTACTTTTGAATTAGCCTTAATGCTTTGCCCAAAATCTATATACAAATTATCAGTTGCTGGGTTAGGATACATTTTTACTGAATTCAAAACTTGAGTAGCTAATCCAACTGCATCACAAATGGTACAAGTGTTCCAGCAATAAGCACCAATGGTTTTAGCCGCTGTATCAGATACTACCATATAACGATTGGTAAAGGTTCCTGTAGTTTTGGTACACAAATCAGAAGGGCTAAACGACTCTTGATCGTCCCAATTACCAATTGTATACTTAAATTCATAAGCACCAGTATCTAAACTCAAGGTAACGCCGTAAATGTTTGAACCAATTAAAGTCATTGGCGTACAAGCACCACACCAACCATTAAATGAACCATTTAAAGTAACTCCTTTAGAAAGGTCTCCTACATAATTTTTCATGTTTACCTTAAAGGTAACCTTTGTCTTAGGTGCAGTATTTGCGCAGCTTACACAGCTTTCCCAACATACTACCGGCATGGTATCATTTGTTTTAGAAACCTTAATAGTACGATTGGTAAAACCAGATTTGGTAGTAGTACAAGTGAGACCTTCCTTCAAAATTTCTTGTGAAACCCAGTTACCAATTACATATTTAAAATCATAAGTGGTATCTTTATCTAATAACACGGTTGCAGCCCAAATATTGCTAGTCCCTAATTTAGTCATTGGGGTACATTTACCGCACCAGTTGTTAAAGCTGCCATTCAAAGTAACGGTGTCGTTGGCATTCATAGCATATTTCGACATATCCACTCTAAATGTTAAATTGGTTTTTGTTGGTCCACCACTGCTACATGCATTACAAGTTTCCCAACAAACCATAGGAATAGAATCGTTTGCTTTAGTAGTTTTATAAATCCTATTGGTAAAGCCACTTGTAGTTTTGGTACAAGCTAAGGAAGGCGCTAAGTTTTCTTGCGAAACCCAGTTACCAATGGCATACTTATATTCATATTCCATAGCTGTATCTAAAGCAATGGTGGTAGTCCAAATTTTGGTTCCAACTATATTGGTCATTTTGGTACAAGCGCCGCACCAACCATTAAAAGTTCCATTTAAAGTAACTGTATCACCCGCATTCATTGGAATGTTTTTGGTATCAACAGTAAACTTCACATTCACCTTTGTAGGTGGCGGAGGCGTAATACCACCAGCCATCATTACATCATCAAAATAATAGGTTTTATTGCCAGCAGCTGCACCTGTAACACCAAAGTTAAAGAAAATAGAAAGCATCTTGTATTGATAGGTATAATTGATTGCAGCAGTACCACTAGATTGTTTTGAAAAATCAAATTCAATTACCTGCCACGCATTTGCAACGGTAGTTTTGGTATCTGTTTCTACACTCTTGGTATTATCTGTTGGCACCTCAGCTTTTAATTTTACAACAATGCCTGTATCTGGAGAAAACACTCTTACACGTATTTTATTTGAAGAGGCAGAAAACGGAATAACCTCTGCTAAGCCAGCCCCTGTGCTCATGGTAGTTCCGGCCCATAATTCTGCAGTATTGTTTTTAATTACTTTAGCTACTTTATTAGCTGCATTGTTTGGATCAGCTACAACACTGCTAGCATTGCCACCAAAATCAACCATGGTATAGTTCACATTGCTCGAATCAAAAGTAATTGGCAATTTAACCTGAGCCATTACTGGAGGGGTTGTTCCTGCATAGCGAACATTGTCGAAATGATATGTTTTTGTACCGGCAGTTGCACCCGTTACGCCAAAATTAAAGAATACAGATAACATCTTATAGGTATAACCGTAATTAATTGGCGCGGTTCCTGTAGCTTGGTTAGCAAAATTAAATTCCAATTCACTCCACACATTGGCAACAGTTGTGCGTGCTTCTGTCTCTACACTTTTAGTTGGATCTGTAGGATCTTCAGCTTTTAAACGAACAATAATTCCGCTATCAGGTGAATAAACCATCATTTTAATTTTAGCATTTGTTGAAGTAAATGGAATTGCCTCTGCCAAGCCAGTAGCTGTGCTCATAGTAGTTCCAGCCCATGTTTCGGCTGTATTCGATTTAATAACCTTTGCCACTTTATTTGTAGCATTTGTTGGATCAGCAACAACACTACTTGCAGTTCCACCAAAATCAGTCATGGTGTAATTAACATTGGTAGAATCGTAGTTAATTGGTAATTTTACCTGAGCCAAAATTGGACCACTTGCTGGTACAAATTTCAGATCATCACAGTAATACACCTTTGTACCTGCAATAGCACCAGTAACACCAAAATTAAAGAATGCAGAAACTTTTTTATAGGTATAAGTGTAATTAATTGGAGCTGTTCCTGAAGCTTGATTGGCAAAATTAAACTCCAAAGTTTGCCAAGTATTCGCAGCCGTTGTGCGGGCTTCCGTTTCTACACTTTTACCTGCATCATTAGAATCTTCGGCTTTTAAACGAATAGCAATACCACTATCAGGTGAATAAACACGCATGGTCATTTTGCTAGCATTTGCCGCAAAAGGAATGGCACTCACAAATCCACTTGCAGGTCCAATAGTAGTGCCAGCCCACAACTCCGCAGTATTAGATTTTGTTACCTTAGCTACCTTATTGGTAGAAACCACAGGGTCGGTAAAAACCAAACTTGCATTTCCGCCAAAATCTTGCAATACATAATCAACGTTTGCGCTATCAAAATTTACTGGTAAATTCATTGGCAACAAGCTTGTACAAGCCGAGCATGAATTCCAGCAAACCACTGGCAAAATAGTTGCAGCAGTAACATTCAACGACCTATTGGTAAATCCACCATTGGTTACGGTACATGGCAAAGTGGAAGCCAATGCCTCTTGGGCGTTCCATCCACCTATTGTGAACTTATATTCTTGAGCGCCAACAGGTATTGGTAAAGTTACTTGCCAAATGTTGGTAGTTCCTTGTTTCACCATAGGGTTACACCTACCACACCACGAATTCCAGGTACCATTCACATAAACGGTATCATTTAATCCAACATAATTGGACATGTCTACCTTGAAGGTGACATTGTTTTGAGCCTGAACCGCTACGTTTAGTAGCATCATCAGGAAAAAAACCTTGATTGTTGTAAAAATTTTCATTGTTTTTAGATTTGTTGATGTAAAAATAAACTAAAGATAATCTAAGCCTATTTTTGATAGCCCTTCATCACTATCACCAATAATAATTCAAAATCAAAAAACTACTACAACACTACTACACAAAAATGTAAAAAATTGATAACGTGTAATTTAATAAAAATTCGGTTTGACCCTAAAAAATCATTTTCCAACAATATTTAAATAGCAGAAATCGCATGAATCACTTTCAAAAATTTTAGGATGAAAAAAAATCAAAGGACCTAATTCCCACACTATTTAAGCAAAAACGCATGCATTTTCAAAAAAACTTTGCAAAAATGAAAGGAAACCTTACTTTTGCACTCCTTGGAAATAGGTGAAAGTCGTGTTTTAAGGAACAATTCACTACAGTTTAGGCAAAAGTGAAACGGTGCGGTAGCTCAGTTGGTAGAGCAAAAGACTGAAAATCTTTGTGTCGGGGGTTCGAAACCCTCCCACACCACATGAAAGACCAAAGGCTCAAGCTCTGCTTGGGCCTTTTTCATTTAACGCAACGAGCCAAGCTCTAACGAAGGGGCGGAGAAGAAAGAGAAACAGAAAGAGGATGAATGTAAAAACCTGTTTCTGCCTCTCTTTTTGCTTCTCTTTCTCTTTCCCTTTCTCCTTCTCTTTCTTTAATTAACTATAAACCGCAAGTGTCAATTACAAAGAAGGGAAACATTACTCAGTAAATGGCCTAAAGGCCACCTCCAAAATGAATGGATGATCCATTATTATCCCGGGCATAAATGCACCGGGCTAGTATTTCCTTTCTTACATATTAACCTAATTCAATAATCAAAAAGGAATGATACCTTGGGCTTGTATATTAATAGTTGAAGGGTAGCAATGCCTAAAAGTAATTATTCACTGCGAAATCAAATTGCGTGATAAAAATATTTTTGAATGGAAAAATATTGTTTTGCTCATAAAAAACCAGCATGGCCTTTTTATATTTTAAAGTATCAACGGTTCTAAATGAAATAGGACAATATTGATTGTTAATCAAAATGGCATTGCTAATAATTCTAGCTGTGCGCTTGTTTCCATCATTAAAAGGTTGAATGTAGGATAGTAAAACCAACGCCGATAAAGTTTTTATAAAAACGTTTGATTCCTTATTAATAACCTCACACAATTCCTCCAATGCTTCCCTAATTTGAAATTCATTGTCTAAGGGACGGTAATTTGTACCTGTAATTCCAACTCTCTGTTTTCTAATGTTTTTGTCAACGCCCAAATCCTTTATCAAAATCCCATGGATACTTTCTAATTTGGCAACAGTAAGTGTTTCTAAATAATCTGGATTTGCTACAATAAAATCAATCGCTTCCTTATGATTCAAAAGCATAATGGCCTCCTCTTTGGTTTTTCCAGAAGCCGTTTCTTTATCCTTGAGCAGGCGTTCAGTTTCTAATAATGAATAGGTATTACCTTCGATCTGCGAAGATTTCCAACTTAAATCTATTGCCAATCGCTCCAACTCATTCTGATATTCTGCTGCTGTTAAATGATTCGTGTTCGACTTAAATTTATTTTGAAGCTCATTCAAGTTTTCCAATTCATATTTATCAAAAACTGCTATGCTTTTGAAAATCTCAAATACCTCAAAATTAAAATTATTACTGCTATTTCTCTCATCAAGCTCCTTTTCAAAATAGGTATCTATTTCAATTGGATATAAAAACTGGTAATATGCACCAAGTTGGTATCGTGTATTTTTACCTTTTCCGAAAACTTCAATGTATTTTAGCGCAACATTTTTCTGTAAAATGCGCTTTATTGTGGCCAGCCCTACCGTAGGATTTGCCTTTTCAAAAATATCCTTTGATGAACAATTTGGATGCTCCCTTATAAATTCTAAAACTACTGAAATGCTATTTTCTTGCATAACCTAAATCTTATATTCGGCTCAAATATATTAATTATTCGGCTCAAAAAGAACAAATTTGAGCCGAATTTCAAAAATAATGAGCCGAATCGAAGCCTTTTTCGAAACATCCTTAAGCTTTAGAATGTGGGTTCAATGGGTGAAGGTCAAGTGCCAGGAGGGAAACTACTGCTCAATAAATGGCCTAAAGGCCACCTCCTAAATTTATGGATGCAACATAATAATCCCGGGCCTAAAGGACCCGGGCTATTATTTTCTTGCCTATAAATAACCCATTACCAAAATCAAAATGAAAAATCACATTGTCGAATGTGGGTTCAATGGTTGAAGGTCAAGTGCCAGGAAGGAAACTACTGCTCAGTAAATGGCCTAAAGGCCACCTCCTAAATTTATGGATGCACCATAATAATCCCGGGCCTAAAGGACCCGGGCTATTAATTTCTTCCTTATAGGTTAACTTAATTCAAATATCAAAATGGAGCGTCACATTGTCGAATTGGTATTGAAGGGTAAAAGGGCAGCTGATAAATAAGCTCAACTACAAGAAGGCATTTTGGTTCAAACCGAAAAAAAAGGAAATGAGGTTTTATTTGTGGTTGATTCAAAATTTTGTCTAATTTTGGCATGCTTGTTGGTATTTGGTAATACGGCCATCAGTTTAAAAAAAAGAACATCAATTATGAATAAAGCCTTATTCCTTCTGTTAATTACAGTAATCATCATTCCTTTTGGTTGCAAAAAATCCAATACAGATCCAATTGCGAGCTTCACTGTTTCGAACAAAAATCCAACCATTGGTGAGTTTGTAACTTTTACCAATACCTCCGAAAACGCCCACCACATTCAATGGACCTTTCCTGATGGCACCACAGCCTCTAGCAACTCTGTGTCTTACACTTTTAATTTTAATGGCATCTTCAATGTGCGATTAGATGCTTATGATAAAAATTCAACTTACTCAGATTTTGCTACTGAAGACATTAGCGTTTGTACCCCAGGTAATGTTGTGTTCTATACAGATAGTGGCAGCTATAAATCTCCTATTACCATTCAACTAAACAATGCTTTTGTAGGTACTTTGAGTAACCCATTTAATGGCATTCCTAATTGTGGCAGCCCGGGTGCAGTAACTGCAGAAATTTGTCCGGGCACCTATACTTATTATGCCGTTAGCGCCGAAAATAAGGTTTGGCAAAGCATGGTTAAAATAACTGCCAATGGTTGTGTAGCCATTAAACTGAATTAATTTTTCAGGAACCGTTTATAGCTAACACTGCCGTCTTCTCTGGTTATAGCTAGTAGATATAATCCTGTTTTCAATTCTTGAATTGCTAACTCATTTCTTCTTCCTGTTTCAATATTTTGATGCATTATTTCCAATCCACTTAAATTATACACTTTTACTGAAAGCAACTCATTTCTATCTGTAATAATGCTTAATTTATCTGTTGCAGGATTTGGGAAAATAGCGATTGTTACAGCGTTTAATTCAACATTTCCGGTTGTGCTAATTAGGTTAAAAGTTAATCGGCCTAAATTAAACCCTGCTTCATCAAACTTTAATTTTAAAACATGATTGCCTGATGCCAGTTGGATGCTATCTACTTTTTTATTGGCATAAATTTTCCAATTATTTGATGTGCTAGTTACCCTAATATTTGAAGCAACAATTGAGGTATCAATGGCAATACTAAACGGGCCGCCACCACCAGCTAATCCAGAACTGTACCTAAAGTTCAATCCATAAATGCCCGATTTTTCAATATTAACTGAATAACTCAGCCACTCTCCTTTTTCAATAAACTCTACTATATTACCTTCACTTCCAAACAAGCCTGCATCCACATATTCTGGACTCCTAAAATTACCTACTTGATTGGTTATAGAGTTATCAAAATAAGATACACCTTGCCCTAAACCACCCTCAAAATAATCATAATTACCTGCCTCTATACTTTGAGTGGGAATGGATACTGTTTTATTTAAATAAGGTAGCTGCGACCCAACTGTTACTTCCTCCACATTACTAAACGAATAGCCAGTATCGGCAAATACTTTCACATAAAAACGATGGATGCCAACACTCAATGAAGGCGTAATTATTTGAAAAGGGGCTTTGGTAATTGTTCTCAACAAAGTAAGTCCATCATAAAACTCAACCTTACTCGCTGTACCCTGCAATACTGCTGCATTTAAATAGGCACTTTCTTGTGCCTTCAACTTTTTTTGCAAGGCAGTAATTCTTGCACTGATAGTTACCTCTCTATTAGTTCCCAACATACCTGGCAAAACAGTTAAGGTAAAACCATCAGAGAAATTTACAACTAATGGCACAGTTCCATAATTTTTTGCCACATACGTTTTTACGCCTTTCTTGTTAAATACCGCAGCTATTGGGTAGTTTGCTGTTACCGAAGCATCTGGATAGCCTATACTATTAAACGTATGTAACCAATGATAGGTTTGTGCATCGCTGCATCCGCCTTTGGGTTTATAATTGGTATAATTATTATAGGATTTGATTGCAGTTTCTGGATCTATCATGGCCAAATAGCTCCAATATATTTCAAACCACAAGTTATCATTTGGGGTATTGGTGCTTACTCCTGTTTTAAGCTTCATGTCGTTCCAAAGTGTGCGCACATAACTGGTATCATGCGCCAAATAAAGGGAAGAGCCTGTTAATGGAAACAGTTCAATGCCATACATAGCTGCAATATCATTGGTCCAAAAAGTTCCCCTATCATACCCGTTGTTCCAAACCCTAGAGCACATTATCTGAGAATAATTTGAAGAAAAATTCCTCTTGCTCTTGTTAAAATAATACTCGTCAATGGCTGTTTGCTCTGTTGTGTAAAGATAGATTCCCAAATCTCTTATAGCAATATTCCCTGTTATTTGACCCCATTGAATCAGTGCTGCATTAAAATTCATTGCCTCTGATGATGATTCTTGGTTGTTGCCATGAGGTTCATTGTTGAGCAAGCCAGAGGCAAAACTATGCCCAGCATAAGGACTAAAATTTCTCAAATACGGAAACATATTATCTAACCTATCCCAATTAGCTGCATCTCTAATCATCATGGTAACCATTGGCCCCCAGCTAGCGGCCCAACCTGGCACAAACTCTTCAATTGCCGCAGCCGTAAGTATAAAATTGCCATAATGAAAATGATGGTCGTTTATATTTGCGTCGGAAGAGTACCCCGCCGGAAAACCTATTAAAGTAGTCCAAGGAATATTATAATAAAACAAAAAAGCATTTTCACCATTCTCTACTTTCAACCAATCTTCCAAGCGTTCTTTTACTGTTGCAACAATTTTATCCTTGGTTTCAAAATTGCCAGTTTGAGCAGCAATCCTAGCAACTTGCATCAACCTATTCATGGCCAAACCTTCGTTATAAGAATCAGTCCATGTATCTAAAGCAGGATTCTTAAACAATTCAATTTTTGATTGCAACGCGCTTGGGTCAAAGCCACTACTATACTTTGCTAAATTTGGCAAAGTAGGTAATACACCATTGAATTTATTTTCAACCACAAAGCCATTGCCTACCAACATTTTTAAGGCTCCTCGCGCGCTTTGATAGCTCAAGGTTCCTGGCTTTGGTGAATTAAAACTAAGGTGAGCCCATTGGTGCGGCAACAAACCCAAAAGCGCTTCTGTTGATAGTCCTTCTTTAACCTCTGTAGTCAAGTTAAAGTTGGTTTGAACCAATGCCGTTTCTTGGTTATAGTTATAACTAACAGTACTATTCATTGGAAATACATAAGCGTATTGCTTAAATAAATTTGCTGTACTTTGAGCGGCAGCTCCTTGCGGCAACATGGCTGCAGAAAAATAATTTTTACCCGCTAATGAAGAGGTATAGGTATTCCCAGCTTTGGTCCATATAGCGCCAACAGGACCGTATACCGCAAAATTTGAACCACTCAACGAGTTGGTAATTAGCAGCATTTCATTTTGAATACTAACCGTACCTATGTTAACCGTAATACTTGCCTCGTTATTGTTGGCCTTCGTAAAATACACAAAAGGCATCCCTGTTCCCATAGTGGCTTGCAATTGCTGGATTCCATTATTCCAAGCGGTTTGAACCAACCAATCTGAGTGGCTAGAAACTGTTGGATAAGTTACGTTTAAGCCCGTTAAACCCACAACAATTGGCTGCTCTGGGCCCATTGGTTGCCTTGAATCCAATGCACCATTTCCTAAAAAAGTATAACTAACAACCAAACCTGTTGAAATTGCTTTCATCGACAATGGATAGTTATACAAGTTTGCATTATTGCTACTCAACAAACCTGTCCACCAATCATTAGTTGGAATGGCTTTGCTTGCTGCCAAGCCAGAAACTCTGGGAGTTCCAGCTGGCTTATTGTTTCTTCCAGCTGCATCTGCTGGCGGCAATTGTGTTGTATAGCTCCCAGATCCAATTGGAACAACCTGACTAGATACTTTTAGGCAAATAATTATAAAACAGACAACTAACAGAAATCTTCCTTGTGATTCAACTTTCAAACCCATCATTCTTATTTAATTAAACAAAGAAAGCCATTACAAGCATAAATGGCCGAGGTAATATGTTTTGTAGTAGCATTGTAGTAGCCTTACAAGCAAATATAAAATTTCCCGAATTGCAAAGCGCTGTATACTCAAACGAAAAGTTTCCCTAAACAAGGCATAATCAACTACTGAAGATATTAGAAACTTTTCTCGAAAGCATAGAGGCTATTTTAAAGGGTTTGTTTTGAGTTAATTACTCGCTTAAAAAAAATTATTTGATTTTTAAAAAATAATAACTTTTTTTGCATTCACAAAAATGAACAACAATAATATGTATATGATGATGATGTCCCGCCTGTTTCAGGGGAGTTAATCGTTATATGCCAATAATGAAAAGCCTTCCCGAAATTGGGAGGGCTTTTTTTTTGAACCAAATTTAAAAAAAATGAGTAATAACAAACAAGCAATGATGTGTATGAACATGATGATGCAAGCTATGCAACACCATGCGGGAACCCTTTTGCTCAAAAGTTAAGTAACATAAATCAATTGATCAAAAAAGGCCTTCCCGCAAAACGGGAAGGCCTTTTTTTTTGCCTTCAAATTCTTTTTAAAACAACATAAAAACAAACAACATGGCAACACAACAACTTAACACCAAAATCATTCACAG
>CAMCJW010000080.1 GCA_945875195.1 Chitinophaga pinensis
TGCCATAAAATATAATGCAATTTAACCACAATGGATATTACCGTGCCAATGAGCTTGGATATTGAGTTCAATATTATAATGACCGAATCATACGGCACTATCATGTAGGTTTTGAGATTTATGAGAAATGAATAGAAATGCTTTCAATATAAAATGAACAGCCAACACAAATGCGGAAGGAATTGCTGAAAGCGATGAAATATGGTTGCTTTGTAATATTCAAATGACTAAAATTGCTTGATGAAAAGTAAAGAAATTACCTTTTTAAAAAGTTTAAAATCAGGAATGAGAGGAGGATTAATAGCTGCCGGCGTAAATATAGGATGGCTATTTAGCATAAGCTACCTGCTGAAAATTCAAGGAATTCCGAAAGGTTTTCCCGTTGCAGTGGTTTTTTCTACAATGATTCCTTTGGCATTAGGTGCATTGCTATTTGCATTTCTTTTAAATAACTTTAAAAAGGGCAACATACTTTTTTATTTAATTGCTGCTGGGTTTACCCTTCTAAGTATTTTCCCTTCCTTTCAGCCCTTATTGCCAGATGGAAGCAAGGCTCCCAATCATTTTGCAATACTTACCGTACCCATGCATTTCTTTGCGGCCACTATTGGCGGTTTTTATATTATAAAGGGTAAATAAACAAAAACAGCAATTAACTCAAATGCATATCATCAAGCGTAATTTTTTTATTTTACTATTTATACAATTTTCATTTACTATGCAAGCAAAAGATACTATTATTTATGTGTTTGATCCCATGTGTGGCTGGTGTTATGGGTTTTCTACTGTGATAAAGCAGTTATCATCCGAATACCAATTAGAATTTGATTTTAAAATTATCAGTGGAGGAATGGTTGTTGGAGAGAGGGAGGGTGAAATTGGTGATTTTGCTGATTATATTTTGGATGCCTATCACATTGTTGAAAAATCTTCGGGAGTGAAGTTTGGTGAGCCTTATTTGGCACAATTAAAAACAAAGAAAATTTATACTTCCTCTGTAATGCCAGCTATTGCCATTGAGGTATTTAAAACCTTTCATCCAATGGAGGCAATTGCTTTTGCCAGCGATGTTCAAAAGGCTTATTATTTTTATGGATTGGATTTGCGATTAGATGATGTTTATAAGGATTTGATAAAGCCATATGGTATTGACGAAAAAGCATTTTTGACAATGCTTCATAGCCAAGAATTTAAGCAAAAGGCTTTCGATGGTTTCCAAGAATCTTCCCGACTTGGAGTTAACGGCTACCCTGCTGTATTGGCCATACATGATGGTAAGTATTATTCTTTGGCAAAGGGATTTGCCGATTATGACCAGTTAAAAAGTACCTTCGAAAAATTGAAATCTCTAAAATGAACAGAAAGTCATTCATTAAGGCAGGCTTCATTTACCTTTACCATACACTTTGATCCTCAAAACGCCTAAAGAGCCACTACATTTCTTTAATGAAACATTCGACATGGGCTCAATTTCAATGCGAAGCGTCTTTCTAAGCGAGTAATAGTCCATTTTTAGCAACTGCTAAACAAAACGTTAATAAATACAATTCATTAATTTAATTGAGGCATTTATTTTTGTGCTGTGTATGCAATTGTAGATATAGAAACTACGGGGGGCCATGCCACCCAAAACAGAATTACAGAAATTTCCATTTTTGTGCATGATGGAAAACAAGTGATTGATCATTATGAAACACTTGTTAATCCAGAAATGAGCATACCTCCCTACATTCAAGCTTTTACGGGCATTAGTAATGAAATGGTTGCCAATTCCCCTTCCTTTTCAGCCATTTCAGAAAAAGTATTCAATTTACTACAAAACAATATTTTCATTGCACACAACGTCAATTTCGACCATAGTTTTATCAAAAGTCAATTACAAGAATCTGGATTTGATTTACAGGTAAAAAAACTCTGTACTGTAAGGTTGAGTCGGAAAATTGTACCTGGCCACCGTTCTTATAGCTTAGGGAATATTTGTGCTGCCATTGGTATTAAATTAGAAAACAGACACAGGGCAGGTGGTGATGCAATAGCAACAGTAAAATTGTTTGAATATTTGTTGCAGCATGATTCTGAAAATCATATTGACGATTCATTGAAACGCGGTTCAAAAGAGCAAGTATTGCCTCCTAATGTGAGCAAATCTGATTTCGAAAAATTACCAAAAGCACCAGGTGTTTATTATTTTATGAATTTTAAGGGCTTGGCTGTTTATGTTGGGAAAGCCAAGAATATCAGAACCCGAGTTGGCAGTCATTTTGGAGGTGATTTAAAAGGCAAACAAAAGCAAAATTTCATGCGCGATGTGTTTGGATTTAGTCATACCGCCACCGGTAATGAATTATTAGCAATATTGTTAGAAAGTCATGAAATACGAAGGCTCTGGCCTGATGAAAATAGAGCGCAAAAAAGGGTTCAAACCGTTTATGGTTTATTTGATTATTTGGATCAAAACAATAAAATAAGATTTGGTATTGATAAGGTAAGGAGGGACCAAAAAGCATTAGTTACTTTTAGTAGCCATGCTGCTGGCTTAGAATATTTAAATTCATTGATTGTCTCCTATGGATTGTGCCCAAAGCTTTGCAATAGCCAAACCAACAAAGGAGAATGTATCAGTATTAAAAATGAAATATGTGATGGCTATTGCTTAGCTCAAGCCAATGTAGAGGCTTACAATGCAAAAGCGCAATTATTTTTTGACCATTTAATGGCTGAGAAAAAAGCATATTACATAGTTGGTAAAGGCAGAAACTATAAAGAACAAAGCGTAATTATTTACGAACCTGGTTTATTCATTGCCTATACTTTTGTTTCTAATAAAGAGCAAATTGATTTTGATATGGTAAAAGAAATGGCAACACCCATTAAACTGAATAGCCTCATGGAGTCGGTCCTTGCCCAAGTGGTAAGTGGAGAAAAAAGCAAAGGATATAAGGTTTATACCCAAATGAAAATTGCCGTAGTTTTATAATCCATTTAAAACAAGTATCCTACCTTAAGTCCCAACCTAATACTACCACCATTTGTGTATGGGTTAATTTCGAAACTCTGACCAGTAAAATTTTTAATGGGCTTTATTGGGTTCGAAATATATTGAATAGGTGCACTGGCAAAAATTCCGGTAAATGCATCGATAACAAACCTGTTTCTATAGGTTCTTTGGTAACCAAATAAATAACCCACGCTTATACCTTTTAGCTTTTCTTGGTAATTAACCACCACATTATTTGTGGTACTGTCTTGAACATAATAGTGATAGTTGTAACTACAATATCTTAACATTAATTGCGAGTACCAGCCATTCCATTCATTGCGTTGACGCCTATAATGGCGTAAATCAATCCCGACTTGAAATCCTTCCATCGAAGTCTTTTTTCTATCGCTTCCATCCAATTTTAAATTAGTGTAAGCTAGCGAGCTTTGCACACTCCATTTGTAAGTGATTTTGGTTTCATAACTCATATTAATGGTAGCTAAAAAGCCACTGAGTAAATTCACTTTTACAATGTTTTTCTTTTTAACGGAATAGGGGTCATAAGTAATTTTATTTTGCCCCATAACTGGCAAAACATAAATAAGAAAAATAATGTAAAATAAGGTTTGTTTCATTTTAGTTGAACCTATATCCAATATTTAATCCAAATCTACCAAACATTCCATTGATTGGCCCAAACCATTCAGGGTATCTTACTGCGCTAGCCGTGCCACTTTTATATAGCCCCAAATTATAAACTGGCCCTAAAAATGTTTCTGTGGTGATTCTTTTACCAAAGACCCATTTTCTTCCTAAAACCAAACCCAATCCTGTGGTATTATACCTGTCATTGTAATAAGTTTCAAGCATGAATTGGTATTTAATAAAAGGTTCAATGTAATAGCTATTTTTTTTCTCTGGTGTAAAGTAATCTCTAAATCCTATACCTCCTCCAAAACCTAGAATTGCACCAGAATAACCAAAATTTAAACCATAAGCCCAAACATTAACCGACTTCTCTTCGTTGTAATAACTTTCATATTGAAAATTGAATGCTCCCAAAGTCAATGCTAAGGGCGCCCATTTTAACTCCTTCTTAAAATGAAAAGGCTTGTTGATTGGCTTTTGTTGTGCAAAAACCAAGGAGCTTAATAAGATGAAATAAAATAAAATTAATCTCATTCAGGTAATTTAAAGCCACGCAGAAAATCAGCAATGTTCATTCTTTTTTTCGATTCCATTTGAAGGTCGGATAAACTGATAAAACCATCTTGGCATTTTACTTTTAAAAATGTTTTGTGGTCGGTAAATAGTTTGCCTATCTCCATTAAATTATCAGGATTTGGTTCAAAATTAGCCTCAAAAACTTTTACCTGTTTTCCATCTATGATGGTGTATGCAGCAGGGTAGGGATTCATACCTCTGATTAAATTTAAAATATTTTCTCCGGTTTGATCCCAATGAAGGAGGCAATGAGTTTTAAATATTTTGGGGGCAATTTTTAAGGAACCTTCACCCTGAGGCGTTCCATTTGTATCGCCAGCTTCAATTTTCTTGAGTGAATCAATGATGAGCTGAGCACCAATTTTCATGAGTTCATCGTGCAATTCTCCTGCCGTTGTTGATTTGCTTATTGGGCAGCTTGCTTTAAGTAAAATATCTCCTGTGTCTATTTCATGTTTCAAGAAAAAAGTACTTACGCCACTTTGCTTTTCTCCATTTATGATGGCCCAATTAATTGGCGCTGCACCTCTGTAATCTGGTAATAAAGAAGCATGCAAATTAATCGTGCCAAGTGGAGGCATATTCCATACCACTTCGGGTAACATCCTAAAGGCAATCACAATCTGAAGGTCTGCTTTCAAGCTTCTTAATTCTTCAATGAATCCTGGGTCGCGCAACTTTTCTGGTTGCAGTACCTTGATGTTATTTTCTACTGCAAATTTCTTTACAGGAGATTGTTGCAAATGCATGCCTCTACCTGCAGGTTTATCGGGTGCTGTAATTACACCTACCACATGATAGCCATTACCTACAATTGCTTTTAATGAAGCAACTGCAAAATCTGGCGTACCGAGGAATACTATTCTCATGCAAATGAATAAGGCTAATTTACATTAAGTTCGGCAAGCAAGTTATTAGCTTGAGCTACCTTTTGAATGGTCCACAAAACATAACGTATATCTACAGCCACACTTCTACTATATGCTTCGTTCCATGCATAATCATTGATGGTGGCAGTATAGGCTCTGTCAAAGTTAACGCCAACCAATTTGCCATCGGCATCCAAAACCGGACTACCACTGTTGCCTCCAGTTGTATCTAAGTTGTATAAGAAATTTACTGGTAAGTCATTTAAAGTTGGGTGAATAAACTGTCCAAAATCTCTTGCAGCATATAAATCTTTTACTACTTGCATTAGTTCATAATCAATGCCATCTTCTTTCTCAATTACTCCTTTCAAAGTTGTGAAGGGTTTATTAAATTCTGCATCATTTGGATAGTAACCCCTCACAAAACCATAGGTAAAACGCAAGGTAGCATTGGCATCTGGGATGAATTGTTTTTGTTTAAAAGCACTTTTTGCATCTGCATAACGAGCCAATAATGAATTTAAATTGCCATCTCTCTTGCGATCTATTTCGTCAAAATAATTCATTTCAATATTTAAATCGTGGGTTAAAGCAACCAAGCCATCATTGTACTTTACAAATGCTTCTGAGCTATCGCTTAGTAATTTCCCCATAAATTCTGCCTTACTTATTTTTGTTTTGGCGTATAATTGGTTCAGCACTTTTTCTCTTGCTTCAAGTGTTGGGTATTTTTTATAGAAATTTTCAACGGCAACAACTTTGTTGTTATTGTTATTTTGATGTGCATCTTCAATCATTTTTAGAATACCAGCTTTTTCTAATTCAGGGTCCATTTGAGGATACAACCTAAAATAAGCAGCCCTTAATTTAGGAACTTGATTACGCAAATAATTTGCTTTATCATCTTTAGAACTTAATTGTATATAGGCAACTTTATAATTGTCTAAAGCGGCGGCCATTTGCAGGGTTGGAGCCACTGAATAGATATAATCAAAGAATAGGTTGCGAGGTGCGTTTGCAATAACCTCATCGTAAACTTTATTGATTTCTGGCACAACATTTCCAAACTTTGCATTCAAGGTTGAATCAGCCTGCAAGAATTTTTGCATGTCTTTTTCTTCCTCAAATTTCTTTTCGGTTAAGCCAACTCTTCTAAAGCCTTGCAGCTTGCCCTTGTAATTTTTTGTGGTATTTGCCAATGATTTTATTTTACCCGAATATTTAATTTGAAGGCTATCACTTCCTTTCCCCATTTCTTCCATTTTGTTGATTTGCCAATCGTATAAATTACTTACATATTTAAGCATGTACTCTTCGTGGTATTTATAAAATGCCGCAGGTTGGTTTCTAAATGTTCTTCCAGGGTAACCAAGAATAAATACGAAGTCGTTTTCATTAATTCCTTTGGTGTTAATTTTTAAAAAGCGTTTTGGTTTAAAAGGCACATTGTTGGCATTGTATTCCGCTGAGCTTCCATCGGGAGCTACATAGGCCCTTAAGAATGCGAAATCACCACTATGACGAGGCCATACCCAATTGTCTTTTTCGCCTCCATATTCTCCTATGCTTCTGGCAGGAACATAAACCAATCGAACATCTTTTAGCAATTGGTAGCGGAATAATACAAAAGATTTTCCAGTAAACATTTCTGAAATTTCGCAAGATAATCCAGGGTTACTTTTGTTCTCTGCATCGGTAATTTTTTTGGTGTTTGTGGCAATTATCTTCAGGCGTTCAACTGGGTCGGCAGTATTTTGGGTTCCCATTAAAACTTCTGAAGATACATCTCTGTAGCTAGCTGTAATTTTACAAACTAAACCCTTGGCTTGTGCTTCTAAATTGCGCTCTTTGGCCAAATAGCCATCTCTAATATAATTGTTTTGAACCGTGCTCATGGCTGCTACAAACCCAAACGCACAATGGTGATTGGTAACCATTAAGCCATCATTGGAAACAAACGAACCGGTGCAGCCACCAACGCGAACAATAGCATCTACCAAACTCACTCCGTCGGGGTTATACAAGTCAATTGGCTCCATGCGCAAGCCTGCTTTTTTTAAATCAATGTTTTTCATTTCCGATAAAGGAAACATGCCTTCATCTGCCTTATGGCTGCTAAACAAGATTGCTGCTATGCTTAGCAGCATGGTGAATAGGATTTTTTTCATATGTGGCGAAGATAGGGGAGAAAATTCGGAATTCTGAATGCTGAATTCAGAATTAAGAAGGTCTGAATATAAAACTTCGTTTTAAATATAGGGCATTGGTTAAGATGCATTCGTCGGCATTTAGTAAATCGGTTTCGGTGCAGGATTTTTCGGTTACTTGATGGCTTGCCATAAACAATTCTCGGCCAATTCCTGCAATACAACCATCAGTAAGGGGCGGGCTGAACCAAACGCCGTTTTTCCTCCAAAATATATTGCTATTGTCCGACTCAATGATATACCCGTTAGTATTGCAGATTAAGGCGCCATCTAGGTTGTTTTCTTTGGCCCAAATGCTTGCCATTACGTAAATAAGTGCGTTGCCACTTTTAATATTTGATAATTTTCCTGGGGCTTTTTGTTGATCAGGGTAAATGCCCAATTGGTGAGTTTCTATAGCATTGTTTGGTTCAAACGGGCTAATGCTAATATTGAAATTGCTTTGGTTGCTATCTGGTAAATAGGTGCCTTTAGATGCTCTATATAAGGTATAACGAATCCTGTATTTTTCTCCTTTTTTGGGAGTTGGGTTAAAATTCTGTAAAGCTTGCAAAGATTGGGTGTTAAATTTTTCCTCATTTAACCCACATAAATCCATTTTTAGAACTGCTGCTGCATTTGCTAACCTGCTGAAATGTTGAGAAATAAGTGCTACCGAGCCACCTTCGGCCAACATGGTTTCAAATATTAAATCGCCATACAGAAATGCTCTTTCCATGAAATTGATTTGTTCGTAAAGGTAAATTCCTACATTTGTCCCACAAAAATAAGTTTAAATAAATGAAAACAGTTTATATTGTTTCTGCAGTGCGCACACCAATTGGTGCATTCAATGGTAGTTTGGCTGCCGTAAGCGCTCCTCAATTGGGTGCTGTAGCTATTAAAGGTGCTTTGGCCAAAGCCGGAATTTCTCCAGAAATGGTAGAAGAAGTTTTTATGGGTAACGTAATCTCAGCAGGTTTGGGTCAGGCTCCTGCCACGCAAGCTATGATCTACGCTGGTATTCCCAATACAGTTCCCGCTACAGTTGTCAATAAAGTATGTGCATCTGGTTCAAAAGCCATTATGATGGCCGCACAAACTATTATGTTAGGCATCAATGATGTGGTAGTTGCCGGTGGAATGGAAAGCATGAGTAATATTCCTTACTACCTAGATAAGGCTCGCAATGGCTACCGTTTAGGACATGGTACCATTTTAGATGGCATGATAAAAGACGGTTTGTGGGATGTTTACAATGATTACCATATGGGAAATGCTGCTGAATTGTGTGCCCGTGAGTATAAATTTACCCGCGAAGACCAAGATGCATTTGCCATTGAAAGTTATACCAGAGCTCAAAATGCTTATGCAAAAAATGCTTTTGCAGATGAATTGGTTTCTGTTGAAATTCCTCAAAGGGGTAAAGATCCAATAGTAGTAAGTGTAGATGAAGAATACACAAAAGTTAATTTTGATAAATTAAAAACCTTAAAATCAGCTTTTGAAAAGGATGGCACCATTACTGCCGCAAATGCATCTAAGTTAAATGATGGTGCAAGTGCTTTGGTGCTAATGAGCGAAGAAAAAGTAAAAGAATTAGGCTTAAAACCATTGGCAAAAATTATTGCTTTTGCAGATGCTGCTCAAGCACCTGAATGGTTTACCACCGCTCCAGCTTTGGCAGTTCCAAAGGCTTTGAAATGGGCAGGTGTAGCTATTAAGGATGTAGATTTCTTTGAATTGAATGAAGCATTTTCAGTAGTTGGTTTGGCAAACACCCAATTATTAGGAATTGATGCCAACAAAGTAAATGTGCGCGGTGGCGCGGTAGCATTGGGTCATCCATTAGGAAGTTCAGGCTCACGCATCGTAGTATCATTGGCACATATTTTAAAAGCCGAAGGCGGAAGATATGGCGTTACTGGAATTTGCAACGGCGGCGGCGGAGCCTCTGCAATTGTGATTGAAAACGTAAAATAATTTTAAACTTTAAAGCAACGAAGCAACAATTTATTGATTGCTTCGTTGCTTTTTTATTTAATACAAAATTCAAGGCCACCAAGGCGCAAAGGCACCAAGTTTTAATTGAGTAAACAAAATTTCTAAAAAAATTGTTCCTTAGTTTCTTAGTAGTGAAAAACAACCTTATGAAGTACAAAAAGTATCTGTTTTTAATGATGGCATTTTTGGGAGTAACATTTTTTGTTAATGCACAGAAGCAAAAACCAAAACTTGATTCGCTTTCATTAGATTCATTAAGGGATTATGAAATACGATTAAGCGGACTTTGCTACAGCATGGTGCGCGATTTTGAGGAGGATGCCCGCATCACTTCAGGTAAGAACTTTATCCGACAAATGGGTAGAGCTTTAAAGGTTAGCAATTCGTATTACTATCCATTCGATTCGCTTAAAAATGTAATGATTCTGCATGCTCCCGACGATTTATTTAGAATCATTACTTGGAATGTAGCCACCAACGATGAGAAGTTTAGGTATTTTGGAGTGATCCAAATGAATCCTGAAAAGTTGGTAAAGCTCAATAAAAAGGAAGTGTTGTTTGAAAATATTTATCCATTGATTGATAGAAGCGATAGCATTGAAAATTTTCTTTTTAAACAGTTACCACCTAATTTTTGGTTTGGCGCCACTTACTACAAAATGGTAAAAACTACCTTTAACAAGGCCGATTATTATACCCTATTAGGATGGGATGGCGCAGGTGCAGAAACCAATAGAAAAGTGGTAGATGTTATCCGTTTTCAAAAAGGTCAGCCTGTATTTGGTGCACCCATTTTTGATTTAAAACGCAAGGCAACCTATTCACGTTTGGTTTACGAATTCAATAACCAAGCCACCATGACACTGCGTTATGATGAAAAACGTAAGTACCTAATTTACGAAAACATCGTTCCAGATAAGCCCGAAAATGCAGGCTTCTTTCAATACTATTACCCAGATGGTAGCTTTGATTACCTCATTTGGAAAAACGGCGTTTGGGAAAAGCAGGCTGGGTTTTTGGAGAATTAATTTGGCAACTGGCTTCTAGCATCTAGCAACTAGCATCTGGCAAAACTGAAATTGCTAGAAGCCAGTGGCCAGCAGTTAATTCTTCGCAGCACGCGAGAGGCGGTCGTTGATAGCTCTGCCGAGGTGCTCATTGGGGAATGTTTCTGCTACAATTAATTTTACATTGAGTTTATCGGCTTGCCGAATG
>CAMCJW010000081.1 GCA_945875195.1 Chitinophaga pinensis
GGAGCTCTGACAAGCCCCAACCTTCAGGTTGGGGACCCGGTGTTGGAGATGAGGTTGGGAACCCGGTGTTGGAGATGAGGTTGGGGGCTGATGTTGGTGTTTAGTGTCGCCCCAACCTGAAGGTTGGGGTTTGTTTAGATGTAGGTTAGCGTCAACCACACGGGTTATGCGGTTGGAGCTCTGACAAGCCCCAACCTTCAGGTTGGGGACCTGATGTTGGTGTTGAGGTTGGGGACCCGATGTTGGTGTTGAGGTTGAGGACCTGATGTTGGAGATGAGGTTGGGGGCCTGTTGTTGGTGTTGAGTGTCGCCCCAACCTGAAGGTTGGGAATGCAGGTCTTACTATGGCGAATAGTCAATTGAGATGGATTCCTAAATTCAATGAACAAACTTTAGTTGAAGACATGATGCAATCTGATATTGAGTTGATGAAACGCGATAAGTTTTTAAAGATTCTGGACATGCTATCATGAGGTACATTGAATAGCTTCATTTTTTAGTCTCAAGTTCTTTTAAGATAGTTCCTCTATACTTTTCAATACTCGAAGTTTCCCAATTGGTCAAAATTCCAATTTCATTTGAACACAATCCTAAATAGGTTAGTTTTACTATTTCTTTAAGTTAGGATTAAGTTTCGCAAATTAGTTTTTATCTATTACCGTTAATTCACTGGCTTTAGTTTATGTATCTCATTAGTAAATGGAAGTTGGGTTTAAATATACCTTGCCTAAAATTAGCCTTGGAGTATTAATTTTTGTTTTTAGGTGAAGGGTTGTGCCCTCTTTCTTTTAAAATTTTAAGCAAGGAAATTTCATCTTGTTGCAATGAGGCTTCATCTACGCTACCATTTTGGGCTTGAAACAAAAAGGAGGAGGTAATTAATTCATTTGAAAATGCCCAAGCGGCTAATTGTTGCGAGTTTTTTAAGCAAAGATTTTTTAAAATGAGGCATCTGTATTTTTCGATACTAGATGTTTCATAATTTAAAATAGTTGCAATTTGAATAGAGTTTAAACCTAAACAAACTAAGCGTATTATTTTTTTGTCGAGCGGACTCACGAGACCTAACCAAGAGCTTTCATCTTTTAAAGCCAAAGAACTTGACTTTGTAAGTTCATCCCATTGATGAACTGGAGATGGGTCGGCGTATATATTTCTACCTTCAATTAATTTAGATAAGGCTTTTAAGATAATTTGCCCGTTTTTTTGGCAGTAATTTTGGGTACCCATATTCATGATTTCTTTCATTACATGACTATAATATCCATGCGAAACTAAAAGTAATTTGAATTTAACATTTTTAGCAATTAGGTTTCTGTATGTTTCTAAACCATTTAGCACAGGCATTCTGAAATCGATTATAGCAATATCTATTTCTAGCGTTTTGTGGTCCAAAAAATGAAGGAAATCTGAGCCATTGAGAAATGTGTATTTAACATCAATTGAATTAGAATGGCTGAATGAATTGATCAGGTTGCTCATGTCTGTGGGGTTATCTTCGAGCAGGGCGATAGTAATTTTTTTCATAGGACTTGTTTTTTACATAAGTTAATAAATTGTTTCGTTTAACAACGTTAGAAAATAGTTTTAGGATAAAAAAATAAAAAGAGTAAAATTTTAAAAGATAAATCCGGAATATAGGATTTTTGGTTTTGAGATGGAGAAAGATTGCTAGCTATTTTAATTGGTTTTTTCAGATTTATGCAGCACCAAAATTGGCAAACCTGCTTCCAAAACCATTTTCTGGGAGTTGCTGCCAAGCAGAACTTTATCGAGCCAGCTGTGCTCTGCCCTGCACATAATGAGCATTTGAGTATTTCCTGGATTAATATGTTTATTTAAATTCTCTACAATACTCAAATGAATATTTCCTTTTTTAATATTGATTTTGATGTTTTTATACTCGTGTTCAAATATAAATTGTTGGGCATCCAAAATTAATTTTTCACTTTCTGGACCGGCATAATCAAAGTAAAATATTTCGAGTGCGGCATGAAATACATTTGCGAATGGAACAATAACGCCCAATTCTTCTTCTAGGTTTTTTAAATCTGAGGCATAAATAAAATGGTAAATGGATTTAAATTTGTAGTCTTTAGGTACCACTATAATTGGCACCTTTACCTCAGAAATAAATTGGGCCGTATTGCTTCCTATAAAAACTGCTTTTAAGCCACTAGCACCATGAGTTCCCATAATAACCATGTCACATTGTTGTGATTCACAAGCTTCCTTAATTCCTTGCGTAACTAAATTGTGTGTTGATATCACACTTTGGTATTCCACAAGATCTGGGTCGAGGTGGTGTTTTTTTAATAAACTTTTGTAAGCATCTTCCAACAGGTTCTTTTCCTCAAATTCATCTAAGTAATAATTTTCATAGGGGATATCGGTTGTGGGAACCGAGGCTGGCATAGCATGATATAGTACAATGCTACTATTAGTATATACCGCAAAATGATAGGCATATAAACACGCGTTTTTTGCCGCTGGGGAATAGTCTGTAGGAACCAGTATTTTCAACATGGTTTGATGCATTAATTGCGATTCAAAAGTATGGTATTTTTATGTAAAATGCAAATGAGGAGACTACTCCACAGTAATGGCGCCAAAGGGGGTGACTGGGAGGAAAGAAGAAGAAACCAGCCCCAGCCTTTAGGCTGGGGATATAGGATGGGGATTGGGGATTTGGAGGAATTTTTGTTCTTTTGTGGAGTGAAGGTTAATGTTTATACAGATGGTTCGGCACGGGGTAATCCCGGAAGGGGTGGTTATGGTGCGGTTTTGGTGAGTGGATTGTATAAGAAGGAAATGAGCGCGGGTTTTAGGTTAACTACCAATAATAGGATGGAACTTTTGGCTGTAATTGTTGCAATAGAATCAATGAAATTGCCCAATTTGGATATTACTATTTATACAGATAGCAAGTACGTTTGTGAGGCGGTGGAGAAGAAGTGGGTTTTTGGTTGGGAAAAAAAAGGTTTCAAAGACAAGAAAAACCCCGATTTATGGAAAAGATTTTTGGCATTGTATCCACTTCATAAAATAACATTTAAATGGATTAAAGGGCACGCTGGTCATGCCATGAATGAGCGTTGCGACCAATTGGCCACAGCCGCAGCAGATGGTGGGAATTTGGCAATTGATGACTTTTATGAAAAGGAGCAGGTGGCAAATAATTTACTATAGCAATTGTTAAATTAGCATCACTTATTTTATTGCTTGGATTAACCTTGCTTTGCATTTTGTTTAATTTAATACCAATTAATGCACATAAGTATTGGATTGTTCTTATCATGGCAGTATTGTTTTCCTTACTGAGCATATCATTCTTTAGAAAAAACAACTTATTTTAATTGCTAAAAAACAATTTCTTCCATCTTTAATGCTACATCCAATTCAACCCAAATTAAGGTAAGCGGGTATTTGGTATAGAGCAGAATTACGCGGTGCGTTATTCCTTCTTTCACAAATTCATGGTAGGCTGCAATCTTATATTTTCTGCCCCCCATGCTACATGGCAATCTTTTGGCATCAATACTTTTGTCATTAAAAAAGGCATTTAATAACCCATCGCCGGAGAGTGTATCAACATTGCTTTTGTTAAACTCAGTTGTTCTAGCATAAACATCCATTGATTCAAATTCCTTCTGACTTTTTTTGCAATCCTTTATAAATACCCAATCGCCAACCTTTATTTGCTTTTCAACATTGGTTTGTGCTTGCAAATTATTTAGGGTCAAGCAGCACATAATAGTTAGTAGGAAATACTTCATTCTATCTGGATATTATTTTTATACTTTTCTGTTTTGATTAATTTTCCCTCAGGTGAATATTGTAGCCAAATACTGTCTTTTTCATTGTCAATATAAAACCCACTCGATTCCAGCATTCCGTTTTGATAGTAACTAAGGTATGGGCCATTTTTGATGATCCAAATTCCTTTTAAAATCTTTTCATTTCTTGCACTATCATTAACGAGAACATAATGCAAATTATGGTGGAAGATTTCGCAAACTTGGGTGTAATTGCTGTCATAAAATGTTTTTCCGTACTCTCCACTTTTGATGTACTGAGCTTTTAACAAATTTCCACAACTTGCAATGAATAAAAAAACGGAAAATAAAAATTTAGTAAACATTAGGTATTTGTTTGGCTTCTAGCAGCTGGCTGCTAGCCTCTAGCTGTTTTAGTTATTGGATGTTGCCAGATGCCAGAAGCTTTTTCCTTAAAACGGGCTAATAAAGTCATTTAGTAATGGGAGAATTTGGTCTTTATCTGAAACAATAGGTTCGGTTGTTTGCCATTTAATTTCTAGGGTAGGATCGTTCCAAAATAAGCCGCCTTCACTTGGTTTATGGTATCCATTGGTACATTTATAGAGGAAAAGTGTATTGTCAATTAGGGTTTCGAAGCCATGAGCAAAACCAGGTGGGATCCAAAACATTAATTGATTCTCTGCCGAAAGGATTATACTAAAGCTTTTGCCATAGGTTGGAGAATTTTTGCGAATATCTACTACCACATCCATAACGGCACCTTGAGCAACGCGCACCAATTTACCTTGTTCATAGGGTGGGGCTTGAAAATGCATACCTCTTATAGCTCCCTTTTGAGAAAGACTTTGGTTGTCTTGAACAAATTTAGCAGCAATTCCAGCTTTATTGAATTTTTCCTCATTGTAACTTTCGAAAAAATAGCCTCTGCTATCTTTAAATATTTGTGGCTCAATTATAAGAATGCCGTTGATTTGATTGGTTGTGATTTTCAAGTCGGAAAATTTTAATACAATTATAGTGAATCAGGGCTAAAAATGGACCAAAATCTCTATTTGGTGGAAAAAGTACTTCTTGGGTTAATAAATCTATCCTTATTTTTGCCACATGCAAAACGAAGATAAAAAGCTAGAAAGGTACCGCACTATTATCATTTTTCAGTCTGTACTGAATATACTGCTCCTACTATTATTGGGTTTCTTTACATATACTTATTTTAAAACTGACAAGAAATTGGCCGTAAAAGAGGTAGAGCTATTTCAATCTGATTCGGCCAAAGTGCAATTGGATAATTTGTTGAAAGAGACGGATTTGGAGTTAACTGAATACAAAGGTAAAAACACTGTTTTGGATCAGTTTTTAAGAGAAAAAAACGATTCGTTACAGGAGTTTGCAGATAGGATAGAGAATTTACTGAGAAAGGGAAAGTTAACTCGTGAAGAATTGGAAAAAGCCAACGATGAGTTAGATTTATTGCGTTACTATAAGCGCAAATACATTGGCCAAATTGATTCTTTGAACAATGTAGTTGAAATGTTGAACACAGAAAATAAAACACTCAAAACAGATATTAATAAACAAAAACGCAAGAATGAAGACCTCAATATGAATATTGCTAGGTTAAATAATAAGGTTGCTATTGGGGAGCGTTTGAGTACTCAAAATGTTTTTATTACCGGTGTTAAATTGCGTGGCAATGGAAAAGAAAAGGAAACCATTAGGGTGAGTCAGATTGACCAATTGAAAGTAACTTTTACATTAGGAGAGAATTACGTAACTGAAAAAGGTAAAAAAGACCTCATCCTTAAAGTTGTTGGTCCGGACGGTGCAACTGTTTACAACCAAATTTCTGGTTCAGGAACGTTTAAATTCCAAAATGAAGAGTCTTTATACAGCACCAAGAAAACCATAGAATTTAACCAAGAAGCTCAGCAAATAAGCTTGTATTGGGATAAGGGAAGTGAGTTTGTTAAAGGGAATTATAAAGCTGAATTGTATTGTGAAGGGTTTAAAATTGGAAGTTCAGAATTTGAATTGAAATAAAATGATTCAAAATTTTATATTCGCAGGGCGTAATTTTTAAAATTTATTGTAAGAATAATAGAATAACCATGAAGAAAATATTAGTAGCATTTGCTTTTGCAGCCTCTTTAAGTGCTTGCCATTATGGAACCGATGAAGCACAAAAAACACTTAAAGCCAATGAGCAATATAAGTCGGACAAGGCTGATTACTCTATTAATAGAGCAAATGTGACTGCCGAAGCAGATAAAGAAGCAGCACCGGTTGATACAACAGCTGCAGTAACGGCACCAGTTGCACCAGCAACAGTGGCACCAGCTTCCCATTAATTTGTTTTGCAAAACCTTGTTTTAAATAGCCAAGCCAGCAAAGAAGAAATATATCTTGAGCTCCTGCCGCAAATGCGCGGATTACTTTCAGGGGAAGAGGATTTAATAGCCAACTTATCTAACTTTTGTGCGGTTTTAAAAGAAACGTTCAATTGGTGGTGGGTTGGCTTTTATATTGTAAAATCTGGTGAATTGGTTTTGGGTCCTTTTCAAGGACCTGTAGCTTGCACTCGAATTGCTTATGGAAAAGGCGTATGTGGCACTTCATGGAAATTGGCTCAAACAGTAATTGTGCCAAATGTGGAGGCATTTCCGGGCCATATTGCATGTAGTGCAGCTTCAAAATCGGAGATTGTATTGCCACTCTTAGATGAAAATAAGCAGGTTGTTGCTGTTTTGGACGTTGACAGTAACTTATTAAATCATTTCGATGATATTGATGAAAAGTACCTGACAGAATTGGTCTCGCTGCTTAAATTCTCCTAATTTTTTTGGGTTCAAACCGAAGCAATAGTTTTATTATACCCACACTTTTGCTATTTTGCCTTTTTATAATTGTCATTTGATGCCAGAAAATAAGCGTGTTCATTTATTAATTATTGTAGCCGCACTTGGCTATTTTGTAGATATTTACGATTTAATTGTATTCAATGTTGTAAAGAATGAAAGCCTTAAATCGCTTGGTTTTACTGGCGATGCTTTGAAGGCAAATGAAATTTTCTTGTTTAATTTACAGATGACAGGCATGCTCATTGGTGGCTTATTATGGGGCATTATGGGCGATAAAAAGGGAAGAGTTTCGGTATTATTTGGCTCTATTTTATTGTATTCTTTGGCCAATATTGCCAACGCATTTGTAATAAATATTAATCAATATGCCATCATGCGATTTATTGCAGGCATAGGTTTGGCGGGTGAATTAGGCGCTGGAATTACTTTGGTTGCTGAAAATATGCCCAAAGAAAAACGTGGTTATGGCACCATGATTATTGTAACATTTGGGGCATTGGGCGCAGTTGTTGCAGGATTGGTTGGGAAATCGTTTGGGTGGCAAACAACCTATATTGTTGGGGGTGGCTTGGGGCTTACCCTTTTATTGATGCGAGCAGGGGCTTATGAAAGCGGGATGTATCAAAATTTAGTACAAAATAATGCCATACAAAGAGGCAATTTTTTTTCCTTGTTTAAGAAGTGGCACCTATTCCTAAAATACCTTTCATGCATATTTATTGGCTTGCCAATTTGGTTTGCCATTGGAGTTTTGGTTAATCTTTCCAATAGGTTTGCAGAGGCTAACGGTTTGATCCAAAAAATTGATATTGCAGATAGTGTGATGTATGCTTATTTGGGTCTTTCGGTTGGTGATTTAGGAAGTGGCTTGTTGAGCCAATATTTAAAGAGCAGGAAGAAGGTAGTTTTTGTTTATTTATTGCTATCTTTAATATTGATGTTGGTGTATTTATTTAATACAAATGTGAGTGTTGAGTATTACAAATGGATGTGTTTTGGGATAGGTTTTGCTACAGGTTATTGGGCATTGTTTGTTACCATTGCCTCCGAACAATTTGGCACCAATATTAGGTCAACGGTAACCAATACCGTACCTAATTTTGTAAGAGGGGCAGTGGTTCCAATCACCTTAAGTTTTGCAAGTTTGTCTAACGCTATAGGCGTTGTACATGCGGCATTTTATGTAGGGTTGACCTGCTTACTTCTTGCCTTTTTTGCCACGCTTTATATCAAAGATTCTTTCAATAAAGACCTCAATTATTTTGAGATAGAGTAATCCTATAAACCGTCCAGCCATTCATGGGGGTTGCGCCAAGGCTTTCATAGAATTTAATGGCGTGTTCATTCCAATCTAATACACTCCATTCAACTCTGCCGCAATTGCGTTCTTTGGCTAAATCAATGAGGTTTAATAGGAGGGCTTTTCCATAACCTTTTCCTCTGTGGTTTGGGTCTATAAAAAGATCTTCTAAGTATATGCCTGGTTTAGAAACAAAGGTGGAATAGTTATGGAAAAACAAAGCAAAACCTACTGCCACTTCATTTTCAAAAGCCAATAAACATTCTGCTACAGCTTTGGGTCCAAATAGGTGTTCTTTTATTTTTGGGATGGTTGCCTCAACTAGGTGCCCAAGTTTTTCAAATTCCGCAATTCCCTCAATAAAATGTAGGATCAAACCGCAATCTGCTTTTTGTGCAAAACGGATAGATAAATTAGCCATTTAGTAAATTAAATTTCCTGGTTTAAAATAGCCTTTGAATTTTTTGTGTGTAGCTTCACCTTTTGTGCCAGGCTTGGGCGCTATTACTAGGTCGAATGTAAGGAGCCAGGTGTTTTTACCTGTTTTCTTGCCAATGATTTTTCCTTCTTCTAATTGGCGTAATCCAGCATCTAAACAAAAGCAACCTCTATTGAATATTACTTTGTTTTTAATGAAATCATCGCCTTCTATGGTAAAGCTATTTCCTTTAGGAGGAGCCATTTCAAATTCGTAAGATTCAAAATATTCATCATCGGCAATCATCTCCACATCCTGGGCTTTAAAGGAATATTTAAAAACCCATTTGTTGCCGGGGTTATAGGCAATATCAAAATAAATACTGTCGTAAGTTCTCTTGGTGATGGTTGAATTAGCTTGGTATACAAATCGTTTCATTTCAGGATTAACTTTAGGCTTTACTTGTTGAGCCTGAGTGCTAGTAGCCAAAACGGCTATAAGGCTAATTAAACAGATCATTTTTTTCATAGAACAAATGTAAAAATAAAATCATCAAAATTGCTTCTTAAATAATTTGAAACTGTTTGTATAAATAGGTTCAGCACAAATAGTATTATCTTAGTGCCATGAAAATTGCGGAAAGGTACACAGGGGTTATCAATTACTTTTTAACTCATAATCCTATTGCGGAAACTGAGCTTCACTACAACAATCCTTTTCAATTATTGATTGCTGTTATTTTGTCGGCGCAATGCACAGACAAAAGAATAAATATGGTTACCCCAGCATTGTTCAGAGATTTTGCTACGCCCAAAAAGTTGGCAGAGGTAACTTTTGACGAATTGTTTCCTTATATCAAAAGTGTGAGTTACCCCAGCAATAAAACCAAGCATTTGATTGGTATGGCAAACATGTTGGTGAATGATTTTAATAGCCACGTTCCAGAAACCATTGATTCATTGGTGAAATTGCCTGGAGTTGGAAGAAAAACAGCTAATGTTATTGTGAGCGTAGTTTATAACCAACCGGCTATGGCTGTTGATACCCATGTTTTTAGGGTGAGCGAGAGGTTGGGTTTAACAAGGGCTGCCAAAACTCCCTTAGCTGCAGAAAAGCAGTTGGTGAAACACATACCAGATGAGCATATTGCAACGGCACACCATTGGCTGATTTTGCATGGCAGGTATACTTGCTTGGCGCGGAGTCCTAAGTGCAATGAATGTGGACTCAAGGCATTTTGTAAGTACTATTTGAAGGCCTCTGCGGTTAAACTATAGTTTTTTAACCACAGATGGCACGGAGGGAAGAAGAAAAAAGAGGAGATTTGGAGAAGGGGTGATGTGGAGATATTTGATGCTTAAATTTTTATAATAAAAAAAACTTTGTGTTCCTCTGTGGTTAAATGAATTTCGGGGGGAAATGAAGATGCTACTTAAAAAAAGCCAATTCTTTTTCGAAATTGAGGTGAGGAAATTCTTGTTGAAGTGCTTGAGTTTTTAAATGCTGCTGTTGTATGAAAATCTTATAGGATGAGGTATTTGGGTGCAGAGGTTTGTGTGTCATGGCTTGGTTTAATGCTGCTATTTTTGACAATGTATCTTGCGCGTTATTCTCTATGCAACTTGTTATAAATTTTTCCCAAATGTATTTGATGGCTAAGTTATTTGGGTGCGCAAAATCTTCGGTATAAAAACGGTAATCTCTTAGTTCGTCTTGAACCAATTCATAGGCAGGGAAATAGTACTGATGTGGAAATTCATTTAGCAATTGGTCTAATGCCAATAACAGGGTTGATTTGCTCAAGTTATTCTGGTGCAAGCCATCTTTTAAATATTTAACCGGACTAATGCTCCAAATTACATGCAAGTTGGGATTAATAGAAAGTAGCTGGCGCAATAATTTTGTATAGTGATTAACTATTTCGTTAACTGATAGGAGCCTTTTATGGAAATGTGTATTAGGAACTTTGTGACAATTGGCCACTATTTTTTGTGAATCTTTGATTTCATACACATAGGCCGAACCCCAAGTTAT
>CAMCJW010000082.1 GCA_945875195.1 Chitinophaga pinensis
CCCATGTTGGCACTGGTGCTATTATTTTACCAAATATTACCATTGGCAAGTGGTGCAAAATAGGTGCCGGCGCAGTAGTTATAAAAGATATTCCTGATTATTCAGTGGTGGTTGGTGTTCCAGGAAAAATAATTAAAACTTTAGAATCATATGAATAAACCAAAAATATGGCTCTCTTCTCCTCACATGGGAGGCAAAGAGCAAGAATTTGTAAAAGAAGCTTTTGACACCAATTGGGTTGCCCCATTAGGTCCAAATGTAGATGGATTGGAGCAGGATTTAGTAGCCTACACAAATAGCAAACATGCGGCAGCACTTAGCTCTGGAACTTCTGCTATACATTTATCATTAATTATGCTGGGTGTTGGTCCTGGTGATTTTGTGTTATGCCAGAGCTTTACATTTAGCGCCTCTGCAAACCCAATTGTATACCAAGGCGCAATTCCAGTATTTATAGATTCCGAAAAGGATACCTGGAACATGAGTCCAGAGTATTTGGAGCAAGCTATTATAGAGCTAATGGCTAAAGGCCAAAAGCCAAAGGCTATGATTCCAGTTCATTTATATGGAGTTCCTGCCAAAATGGAGGAAATAATGTCAATTGCATCAAAGTATGAAATTCCTGTGATAGAAGATGCTGCAGAGGCTTTAGGTTCAAGCATTGAAGGAAAAGCATGTGGAACCTTTGGGCAACTTGGGGTTTTATCTTTTAATGGAAATAAAATTATCACTACCTCTGGTGGCGGAGCATTGATTTCGGAAAGTGAAGAATACATCAATAAGGCAAGATTTTTGGCAACTCAAGCCAGAGATAGTGCGCCACATTACCAACACTCGCATATTGGTTATAACTACCGCATGAGTAATATTTGTGCTGGAATAGGAAGAGGACAAATGTTGGTATTGAACGACAGGGTAAACCAAAGACGGAGCAACTTTGAGTTTTATAAAAATAGCTTTGCTAATGTTGAAGGTATTTCTTTCGTAAATGAATTGCCAGGTTCTTATGCCAATAGGTGGTTAACTTGTATTCTGGTTGATCCATTAAAAACTGGTGGTAAAACTAGAGAAGACATTCGAATTGATTTGGAAAGAGAAAATATTGAATGGCGCCCATTATGGAAACCAATGCACTTACAACCAATATTTGAGAAATACCCCTTCTTTGGTGATGGTACATCAGAAAAGCTATTTGAGCAAGGACTCTGCCTGCCAAGTGGATCAAACCTAACTGAAAGTGATTTGGAGAGAGTATTAGCAGCTATTAAAAAAGTTTTATCAGTATAAACTGTGCTATTTAATTCCTACGAATTCCTAATATTCCTTCCAATCGTATTTATACTGTATTGGTTTGTATTTAACAAGAAATTATCTGTTCAAAATAGTTTAATACTCGTTGCCAGTTATTTTTTTTATGGCTGGTGGAGTTGGAAATTTATGGGCTTGTTAATGGCAAGTACCATGTTGGATTATTTTTATGGATTTTGGGTAGCATCTCCTGAGAGAAAGAAAGCAAAGTTTTTTTTATGGCTTAGTATCATAAATAACCTTGGTATTTTAGCTGTTTTTAAATATTACAATTTCTTCGCTGTTCAGTTTCAACAAGGATTTGAATCCATCGGAATTCAGACAAACCCTCTGTTTCTTGAAGTTGCGTTACCTGTGGGTATTTCATTTTACACATTCCATGGTATGTCTTATGTGTTTGATATTTACAGAGGAAGTCAGAAACCAATTAAGAGCTTAATAGACTATGCTGTCTTCGTTAGCTTTTTTCCGCTATTGGTTGCTGGACCAATAGAAAGAGCTAATCACTTATTGCCTCAAGTTCAAAAAAGAAGAATATTTAATTTGGCTCAGGCTGTAATTGGTTGTAGACTCATATTATGGGGTATATTTAAGAAAATAGTAATTGCAGACAACAGTGCCTACTTTGCAAATGAGATTTTTAATAATTATGAAATTTACAATGGAAGTGCTATGTTTTTGGGTGTTTTGTTTTTTACCATTCAAATTTATGGTGATTTCTCAGGCTATTCAGATATTGCCCTTGGTGCTGCAAAATTGTTTGGATTTGATTTGTTAATTAACTTTCGATTTCCATATTTCTCAAGAGATTTAGGTGAATTTTGGAAGCGCTGGCACATTTCATTGTCCTCTTGGTTCAGGGATTATTTATACATTCCTTTGGGGGGTTCTAAAGAAGGAAAATATAAAGCAATTAGGAATACATTTATCATTTTTCTAGTAAGTGGATTTTGGCACGGAGCCAGTTGGAATTTTATTGTTTGGGGGTTTGCTCATGCTTGTGGGTTTTTACCCCTTTTGCTATTAAATAGAAGTAAACAAAATACCACAGACTCAATTGCACAAAATTCAATTTTTCCTTCATTGAGAGAATTATTTGGATTGATTTCAACTTTTCTTTTTGTGATGTTTTGTTGGGTGTTTTTTAGAGCCCCAGATTTGGTTATATCCATAGATATTTTAAGTAGAATTTTCAGTTCAAGTTTGTTTCAGTTGCCTAATTTAAAATTTGATAATACGGAGGTATTGCAGCTTTTCCATTTAGTTATTTCTACAGTATTTTTAATATTTTTTGAATGGATGTCTCGTAAAACAAATTCTAGTGTAGCCTTTTTTAACTTGATAAAATTAAAATGGCTTAGGTGGTTAATTTATTTGTTATTAATTGTATTTGTGATTTATTTTAAAGGTACTCCAGTTGAGTTTATTTATTTTGCATTTTAATGAGATCTTTTTTTAAATATTTATTAACCTTCTCTCTGGTCTTATGCCTATTTCTGTGGCTAGCAACAATTATTTCAAATCAAATTTATCAATTAAGTCTGCCAAAAAATTCCGAAATTTCTGTTTTGGTTTTAGGCGATTCACACGCTCAAAGTGGTATAAATATTGATAGCAGAGTTAATAATTCTTTGAACCTAGCTGCCTCAGCCGAATCATTTTATTTTTGTCATCAAAAGCTACAATATTTTATTGCCAAGAAAGTAAAAGTGGAGAGTGTAATTTTGGCAGTTGGCCCTCATAGTCTTTCAAAATCATTGGATTCAAAATGGTTATTTGATGAATTGAATTTTATTGAAAAATTGAGGAGCTATTGGCCTTTGATAAACGTTTCATCAATTGGCGAGTATATTACTAATGTTCATTTTTCAAGAAGAGTTTATTTTGAATTGATACCTGAATTATTATACCAAAATTTTTATACAATTGAACGATTTGTTTTACTAGGTAAATCACCATTCATTGGTGGTTATACAGAAAGTGAGAATAACAATAAGATTAAATTAGTACCCGAAGTTTCCGATTCAATAAACAAGAAATTAACTCCTGAAGGTGCAGCTATCTCAGAATTGCAATTATTTTACCTCAATAAAATTGTTCAACTTTGTAATGAAAATAGGGTAAAATTGATTGTGGTAAATACCCCATTATTTAATGGCACCAAATTAGAGAACTTACAAAAGGTTAAAGGTGATTATGAGGTTTTTGATTATGGTGATTTGTTTAAAAATGATACCAGATTATTTGCTGATTTTGTTCATTTAAACGGAAATGGAGCAGAAATATTCAGTGATACCTTAGTTAATAAACTAAATCTAAAATAAGGTTAGTTTTATATTTTTTTGATTGACCAAAATAGTATCCCAATGTTTCAAAATTCCTGATTTGTTTAATCAAGCAATATCATTTATTTAGATTGATAAATATTTTTTGAAGCTTATCATTTATCCGATTAACACTTCATCATAAAACTTAAAAACACCTACAGGCTGAAAAATTATTGTTCTGGCCATAAGCTCGGGCCCATAGGAACCGGGCTTTTTTTTTATAAATATGTTATGAAATATAATCATATCCCATTTTTCATATCAATACATTGAGAGAAGGCTGATGTATAGCAAAACTAAAAGTGAAGAACTAATCCCGGTGCAGCGGGAGAAGATTAAAAATGATCCATTTCACAGCACATCCCTTGCTAAATTGAAAATATCTCCTATCTTTGTTATTGTAATCTGTATTACGGTAATTTTTATTACGATAATTTATGAAGTTTTATAATAGAGACCAAGAGTTGGCCTTATTGAGTAAGATTGAGGAAACTTCTATGGAGTTTGCTCAAATGACATTTGTGGTAGGGCGCAGGAGAATTGGGAAAACGAGTCTACTACTAGAGGCTTATAAGAAGCACAATTGCTTGTATTTTTTTGTAGCTAAGAAAAACGAAGCATTGCTTTGCATGGAGTTTGTGGAGGAAGTAAAGCAGAAATTGCAGGTGCCTATTTTTGGTGAAATAAAAACTTTTAAAGCACTTTTTGGATTTTTGATGGAATTATCGAAGAGTCGGCATTTTATTCTGATCATAGATGAATTTCAGGATTTTAATACGGTTAATGCTTCGGTTTTTTCTGATATGCAGCATGCTTGGGATAGTCACAAGCAAGAGAGTAAAATTAACTTGATTTTATGTGGTTCTGTGTATTCGATGATGATGCGAATATTTGAAAATGCGAAGGAGCCGCTCTTTGGTAGGGCAACGCAAAGGATATATTTAAAAGCATTTGATATTGTAACATTGAAGCAAATTGTTAAAGATAATTACTCAGATTTTACACCTGAGGATATACTGGCATTTTACTTATTTACTGGTGGTGTGGCCAAATATGTTGAGCTTTTGGTTCAAAATAGAGCATTTACCAAGCAGGCAATTTTAGCTGAAATGTTGGGAGAGCACTCCATTTTTTTGGAGGAAGGGAAAAATGTTTTGATTGATGAGTTTGGAAAAGATTACCTGAATTATTTTTCTATTCTGTCGCTTATTGCCTCGGGTAAAACATCACGGGTAGAAATTGAGTCGATTATGGAAATTGAAACGGGTGGATTTTTAGACCGTTTGGAAAAGGAGTATGGTTTAATTGTAAAAATTCGTCCCATTTTTGCGAAATTAAATAGTCGCAAACTAAAGTATTCAATTTCAGATAATTTTTTAAGTTTTTGGTTTCGATTTATCTATAAACACCGGAGTGCCCTGGAGGCTGGAAACCTTGACTATTTAAATGAGATAATAGCTAGAGATTACAATACCTATAGCGGAAAAATTTTAGAAAAGTATTTTATTGAAAAATTAAAAATGGAGAAAAAGTATAACACCATAGGTACCTATTGGGAGCGGGGTAATGAAAATGAAATTGATATTGTTGCGGTGAACGACATTGAAAAAGTTATTTTGTTTGCAGAGGTTAAGCGAAATAAAAGCAGTATAAGCATGGGAAAATTGATAGAAAAATCTGCGAGATTGCTAGATGGATTTAAAGATTATAAGGCCATTTATGTTGGGTATGGATTGGAGGATTTGTAACTCATAATTTTCCCCTAAATTTGACCTTAAAATAATGACCAAACTAAAATTCACCGTTATAGGCCTCGGGCACATAGGCAAGCGTCATGCCGCTATAATAAATACTATTCCTAATGCGGAGTTGAAAATAGTAGTAAGGAAGAGTGAAGAGGTAAGAATGAAGAGTGAAGAATTACCTCCAGATTCAAAACATTTAACTCTTAATTCTTCACTCTTACCTCTTAATTCTCCACTCTTACCTCTTAATTCTTCACTCTTACCTCTTAACTCAATGGCAGCTATCTGCACCCCAAACAATCTCCACTGCGCACAAGCCATTGAATGGATGCAAAAAGGCTACGATGTAATCATTGAAAAGCCGATGGGTTTGAATGCTGAGGAGTGCAGGGAAGTGATTGAGGTGGCAAGAAAATTAAATAGAAATGTATTTTGTGTAATGCAGAATAGGTACTCGCCACCAAGTAAATGGTTGAAAGAATTGATTGGTTCAGGCCGATTGGGAAAGATATACAGCGTGCAGGTAAATTGCTTGTGGAACAGGAATATGGCATACTATGTGCAGAGCAAATGGAAGGGTAAATTGGCGCAGGATGGCGGCACTTTGTTTACGCAGTTTAGTCATTTTGTAGATACCGTGCTTTGGTTATTTGGCGACATTAAACCTACCTATGCGCGGTTCCATAATTTTAACCATCCCGAAATTGAATTTGAAGACAGTGGGTATTTTGATTTTGAGATACTAAGTGGTGGAGTGGGTACGTTTACTTACAGCACTTCGGCGCATGAGCAAAACTTGGAAAGCAGTATTACCATTTTGGCTGAGCATGGCAGTGTAAAAGTAGGTGGGCAATACATGGATGAAGTATTGGCTTGTAATGTAAAAGGTTATACCATGCCAAGCTTAAGTCCAACCCTGCCTCCAAATGATTACGGCACATACAAAGGGAGCGCCAGCAATCATGCATTTGTATATGCTAATGTTGTGGATGTATTGAATGGGAATGCTAAGATAGATTGTACGCCGGAGGAGGGTTTGAGAGTAGTGGAGGTGATTGAGGAGGTTTATAAATATAGAGTTAAGAGGTAAGAGTGAAGAGGTAAGAGTGAAGAATTAAGAGTGAAGAATTAAGAATTAAGAATTAAGAATTAAGAATTAAGAATTAAGAGTGAAGAATTAAGAGTGAAGAATTAAGAGTGAAGAATTAAGAGTGTTAATTACTCTTCATTCTTAACTCTTACCTCAAAAAAATAAACTATGAAAGAATATTACGCGCATGAAACGGCGGTTATTGATGAGGGATGTAACATTGGTGCTGGAACGAAAATCTGGCATTTTAGTCATGTTATGCCTGATTGTATAATTGGCGAGAATTGCAATATTGGGCAGAATGTTGTGGTATCGCCAGGTGTGGTTTTGGGGAGGAATGTGAAGGTGCAGAACAATGTAAGTATTTATACTGGGGTGATTTGTGAGGATGATGTGTTTCTTGGTCCGAGTATGGTGTTTACGAATGTGATTAATCCTAGGAGTGCTTTATCGAGGAAGGAAGAATACAAGCAAACGATAGTGAGAAAAGGCGCAAGCATTGGAGCCAATGCAACAATCGTTTGTGGCAATAAGATAGCACAATATGCCATGATAGGAGCAGGAGCGGTAATAACAAAACCGGTTTTAGCTTATGCGCTTGTTGTAGGTAATCCGGCAAGGCAGATTGGTTGGGTGAGTGAATATGGACATAGGCTAGCGTTTAATGAAGAGGGGATAGCAATTTGTCCAGAAACAAAAGATAAATACAGGATACTGGATAATGTTGTATTTAAAGTAGAGTGAAGAGGTAAGAGTTATGAATTAAGAGTTTAGATTTGTTTTATGATAACCTATCAAAACAAATCTCAATGACCCATCAAGGAACGTTCCTTTATATTTGCTGTGGAAATAGTAAAGTTCTGCAATCATTTAAAAGAACTAAGGCAATACGAAATTTCTAATCAACTAATAAGATCTGGCACTAGTATAGGAGCTAACCTTAGAGAGGCTTAAAATGGATATACGAAGAAAGATTTTATTTATAAAGTAAGTATTGCACAAAAAGAAGCCGACGAAACAATATATTGGTAGGAAATTTTAAATGAAATTTTGAATGAAAATGAAATTGATTCATTATTGAAAGAAGCAACACAGTTATTAAAAATTATCAAAACTATTAAATTGAATGCGATTAATAGAAATGAAAAATAAATTACATTTCACTCTTACCTATTCACTCTTAATTCTTACCTCATAACTGATGAAAATACAAATGGTCGACCTTAAGGGTCAATATGATAAAATTGCTAATGAGATTAATGCGGGCATCCAAGATGTTATAGCTAACACGCAATTCATCAAAGGACCCCAAATAAAGCAATTTGAAGATGCTTTAGCACTTGAATTAGGCGTAAGGCATGTAATTACTTGTGCCAATGGAACAGATGCTTTACAAATATCCATGATGGCATTGGGATTAAAACCTGGTGATGAGGTTATATTGCCGGTGTTTACTTATGTGGCCACGGCTGAGGTAATTGCATTGCTGGGTTTAACGCCCGTAATGGTGGATGTGGATCCATATACATTTTGTATAGATGTTAATTTAATTGAAGCAAAAATTTCGGTTCGAACCAAAGCAATTGTGCCAGTGCATTTGTTTGGACAATGTGCCAATATGGATGCGATTATGGAGATTGCAAACGAGCATAAGTTATTTGTAATTGAGGATACTGCGCAGGCGATTGGCTCCAAATATAGAAGGGGAGAAGAGGAGAAGGGGAGAAGAGGAGACGAAGCAGGTGCTAGCGGCCAGGAGCCAGATGCTAGAAGCCAGAGTGCTGGTTGTATAGGCACAGTTGGAACTACCTCATTCTTCCCTAGCAAGAACCTCGGCTGCTATGGAGATGGTGGAGCTATGATGACCAATGATGATGAGTTGGCTAAGAAGATTAGGATGATTTGTAATCATGGGCAAAGTGTGCAGTATGTGCATGATGTTATTGGGGTGAATAGTAGATTAGATGCAATACAAGCAGCAATATTGAATGCGAAGTTGCCGCATTTAAGAGAATATGAAGCGGCGCGGAATCGGGCAGCGGATTGGTATGATGAGTTGTTGGGCAATCATCCGAATATTGTTATTCCGAAGAGGGATCCCAATTCTTCGCATGTGTTTCATCAGTACACTATTAGAGTTAAGAGTGAAGAGCTAAGAATTAAGAGTGAAGATTTAGGAGGTAAAAGTGAAGAGTTAAGAATTAAGAGTGACGTGGCTCTTAACTCTTCACTCTTAATTCTTCACTCAAAAAGGGATGCGATAAGAAAATCACTCTCCGATAAAGGAATTCCAACCATGGTATATTACCCCATCGAACTTCACAAGCAGAAAGCCTTTGCGCAGTATTGGGATGGGGTGGAGCGTTTTCCTGTGGCGGAGGAGTTGGTTCAAACCGTATTATCATTGCCAATGCACACCGAGATGACGAAGGATATGGTGGAATATGTTTGTGCGGCGCTCATAGAAATTACCAACCGGGTTACCAACCCGTAGAGACGCCGATTCATCGCGTCTCCTTTTCATCGCGTCTCCTTTTCATCGCGTCTCCTTTTCAATTAATCTATTATAATGTAAAATATTGACAATATGTAAAATATTAATATCCTCACCCCAATGTTAATCCTAATTGAAAATGTAAATTAGTAAAAATAGTTTTATAAAAATGCGGTTTTTTAACCGCATTTTTTGTTTAAAAATCTTTGGGTTTATGGGTATCAAAAGAAGCAAACAATTTTTATTGAATATGATAGATTTTGAGTTGAATTGCTGATAAAATCATATTTGCGTAAAATATGAATTTGTGTTGTTTTTATTTTGGAATAAAATGAGATTAATTGTAGTTCAAGCAAATAAATTAATTAATTGATTTATAGTATGTTATGCTTCAATAAGTTCAATTGCTTGGAATTGTATTTAAAATTTATTCTTTTTAAATATTAAATTATATCAAATGAATAAAGTTTATATTAAGAAAAGATTATTAAATTATGTGCTACTTATAGCATTGTTTTTAAGTGTTGGTTTGAGAGGGTTTGGGCAGGTAGCTGTAACAGTTACGGGTAATACGAATACCACCCCAAATTTAGCTGCAAGTTATGTGTCCTTAGCAAGTGCCATTACTGCATTAAATACAGTTACTAGCTTTTCTGGGGCAGTAACTTTAACCTGTGCATCAAGCGGCACAGAAACCGCGCCTGCTGGGGGATATTCAATTAGCTTTACTGGAGCAACTACAGCAACAAATAAGGTAGTTATTGAAGGATCGTCTAGCACCATTACGGCTAATGCATCGCCAACGGCCGGAAATTTAAATGATGCCATTTTTAAAATTATTGGTTCGGATAATGTTACCATTAAAAGTTTTACATTAAATGAGAATGCTAACAGTACAACTACTGCTGCCTCAAACAATATGACCGAATGGGGAATTGCCGTGTTATATGCCTCAACTACCAATGGTGCGCAAAATTGTACCATACAAGGATGTACCATTGACTTAAACCGAAACTATCAAAATTCATTTGGAATTTACAGTAACTCAACGCATTCGGCTTCTTCTGTAACAAGCTCCGCAACGGCCACAACAACTGCTGGCGGTAATTCTGGATTAACCATCATTGGCAATACGATTACAGACGTAAATCAAGCAATATCCATAATTGGACCAACAGCTGCTGCCGATAACAATGATGGATTGACCATTGGTGGCTCATTGGCCAATGCAAATACCATCACTAATTATGGAACTACTGCAACCTTTTCTGCCTATGCAAATGTATCGGCAACAGTAAATGGCATTTTGGTTAGAAATACAAAAAACTTTACCATCAGTTTTAATTCTATTGCTAGCTCAAATGGTGGAACAACATCAG
>CAMCJW010000083.1 GCA_945875195.1 Chitinophaga pinensis
ATTTTGGGAAAAAGAATTCAAACAACTGAAGCCAAGAAAAACAGCAGGAGGCAGCAGAAAATACCATGTGGAAGATGTTGCAACCTTAAAACGCATTTACCATTTGGTAAAAGTAGAAGGTTATACCATTGCAGGTGCCAATGAACGCCTAAAAGTAAAATCTGATGCACCAGCAGATTTAGAACAAGTAAAAATTAAACTCACAGAAATAAAGCGGTTTTTATTAGAACTCAAACAAAATATCAGTTAAAAAAATATATGACAACACCATCAAAAGAAGTAGCCAAAACATCACAAATTAGAATTGATGTTCACTTAAACAAAGAAAATTTACCAGTAAATATTGAATGGGATGCAGATGATGCAGATTTTGAAGGCAAAGAATCTGCGAAAGGAATGATGTTAAGCATTTTTGATGGCTTACAACAAAATGCCATGCGCATTGATTTATGGACCGATGACATGAATGTAGAAGAAATGAATTTATTTATGTTTCAAACTTTAGCCACCATGTGCGATACCTTTGAAAAAGCCACTGGCAACAAAGAATTAAGCGATGAGATGCGTGATTTTGTGCACCATTTTGGCCACAAAGCCAATGTATTTGGTCCAGAACACCAGCACTAATTCTTTTGGAATTTAACGCCTTATATGAAACCTTAAAGCACCGTGTTTACAACACGGTGCTTTCTTATTTACAATCGGCAGAAGATGCCCAAGAAGTGACCCAAGATGTGTTTTTAGAGGTTCACCAAAAGTTGCCAAGCTATAGAGAAGAAGCGCAAATTAGCACATGGGTTTATCGCATTGCCATCAATAAAAGCCTCGATTTTCTTAGGTTCAAAAATAGAAAAAAGCGATTCGCCTTTTTAACCAGTTTATGGCATCCAGAAAGCGGAGAATTGCAATACGACCAAAGTGATTTTATTCATCCAGGCATTCAATTGGAAAGAAAAGAACAAGCAAAGTATTTATTTAAGGCTTTGAATGAACTCACCCAAAGTCAGAAAACAGCATTTATTTTAATTTACATTGAAAGCTTGCCTTATGCAGATGCCGCCAAAATAATGGAGGTAAGCGTTAAAGCATTGGAGAGTTTGGTTCAGAGAGCCAAGAAAACACTTCGAGAAAAATTAAAAAATAATAGAAACAGCTAGAAGGATTATTGTCAGGAAATCGTCAAATACAGAAAGCAATGGATCAAAAGAAAGAAATATGGATAGAAGAAGTGCTCAATAGCATTGATGGCATAACTCGAGCGGAAGCTCCAGATGACATTGAAGTAAAAATCCTACAGAAAATAAATGCACCACAGGCAAAAGTGATTAAATTGGAATCTCCTCAATTTAGGTGGCTTGCTGCTGGCATAGTTTTATTGATAGGACTTAATATGTTGCTACTTTCACAAAAACACAAAAATCAATCGAATCAAATCAGAGTTAACCAAAACCATGAATATGATTTTGGTTCAAATGATCTTATAAAATTGTAAGTATGAAAAAAGAATCATTTTGGAAAATTTTGGCTACCATTTTATTGTTGGTAAATATAGGAACCTTAGGCTTTTTGGTGTTAGATAGGAAAGGTGGAAATATGCCAGCCAAACCAGATAAATTAATCATTGAAGGGCTGCATTTAGATGCCTTGCAAGTTGAACAATTTCAACAATTAAAAAAGGCACATAGAAATGGCATTGATTCTTTGGATGAAGCAGAAAAACAAGTTAGAAAATCCATTTTTGCAGAAATTCAAAAAGGCTTGGGTAGCGACAGTATTCAAAACCAAAACTTACAAAAACTTGCTGAAATTAGGAACCAAAAAGACCAGACTACCTTGCTCCATTTTAAGGCGCTTTATAAATTATGCAGAGAAGATCAAAAGGCCTACTACCACAATACAATTGAAGAAGTAGCAAAAATACTTATGCGTGGCAAACCAGGTGCGAGGGAACCAAAAATAGGTAAGTCATAATTTTTTTCTGTTTGCATCCAACATTTTAAATCTTTTTGTTGTAACATTAACATATTCACCATTCGGTTCACCAAACCAAATTGGGCTGTTTAATAAATAACAATAACTCGAGTAATCTGGATAAAACATACCTTGTGGGTCCATAGAAAACCACCGACCCAATCTTGCATCCTAAATCCTAGCTCCAAAATCATAGGCATTTCCTTCACCTGCTACTTCATCATCACGCTTTTGACAATTGAAGGAGAAGAGGTAGGTGATTGTGTCGGATTTTAGAGGCGATTTTTTTCCCTTAGTGCATTTATTTGAAAATGCACCAAAATGGCGGTAAGGCTTGGTGTGTATGTTAGTGCGAAGGTTTTGCATTAATAGAACAATTGATTTATTACCTCATCGTATTGATAAAGCAAATTAGGTAGTAAAAACTTAAATAGACGAATTTCGACTATGGCTAAAATTTGTTTTCCTTATTTCAAATAAGTTAATTTATGATTTTAGAATTTCTTTTTCCGTGGGCTTTTACGAGTATCATAAAAGGTGATCAAAACAATACGATTCACATAGATTTTATAAATGAGTAAGTTTTGTGGGGTAACTAATGCTTCATGAATATTCTTCTTATTTGTTTTTCTGAACATCAATGGGTACTCAGAAATATAACTTATAACATTTTCAGTTGCAACTAGAAAATTGTCAACCTCCTTATCCGTCCAATTTTCTTGTAAATATTCGACTACTTTATAAAAGGTTGCCTCTGATTGGGGTGACCAAATTATTTCTTTAGCCATTTCTTCACCCTTTTCATAACTTCTGCATGAGGTGTTCCTTCACCTCTATCGGCTTCTTTAACGCCCTGCTCTACTGAAGCTCTAACATCATCAGGCAGACTCTCAAACCAATTTGTTTCTGGGTGTGTATCAAATATAGCTTTGATATGATTGATTATTCCTTTGTCTTGGGTATCAATGATTTTCTTAGCTAAATCTAGTTTTATCGTATCGATGCTCATTTGTTTATTTTTTCAATTCAAATCTACATAAAAATCAGTTAATAAAATATACCCAATAGATGAACCTTGCTAACCTGTTTTGGATGAAGTTATGAAAGTTACAGTTTAACTTTTTGGATTGTTCTTGTTAGAACATACATAATCACATTTATAACCATTACTTCCAGTTTTGAATTTTCAACAAAACTTAATTTTTTTGGTGGCATCATATTGATTCTCCCTATATATACTATACCTGAACCAATGAACCACTAGGCTGTAACCTTAGAGTGACAAAGAACCTAGTGGTTCAAGCGCTTTGAACCACTAGATTTCATAAGCGTATGATTATCTGTTAATTATTAAGCGACTAAAAAATTCAATATCATCAAAGCAATTTGGGCCTAAAGTCTCACAAATTTGTTCGACTCCAAAAGCCTCAATCAAATATAAGAATAAAAATGATTATTTAATTCTAGTAAATAAAATTTTGGGTTTGGTGATTAATAGACCTAAGGCTGCCTTCTTAAAGCTTCCTGAGTGAGGTTTGTGCAACTTCAAATTGGGAATAAGAGGTGGCAACCTTTGGGTAGAAGGGAATGCTAAAAAATAAGTTTGGAATTACCATAGAAACCGAAGAGGTAGTTGATTGTGTCGGATTTTAGGTGCGGGTTTTTGCTCTTAGTGTATTTATTTGAAAATGCACCAAAATGGCTGTAAGGCCTGGTTTGTATGTTAGTGCGAAGGTTTTGCATTAATAAAACAATTGATTTATTACCTCATCGTATTGATATAGCCAAAATAAACTTTAATTTTTTTCTAGGAAGAAAAAACGGTCTTTGTTAGGTTTGGTTAAATAGAATTATTGGAATGATGTAATAATAGCACCTATCAAATTTTAGATTGAAAGAGCACTCTTCTTTTTACCTTTTTGAATAGGTCTTTTCAATTTATTCTTTTGATTCTTTATCCATTCACTGATGCGCATAAATTCTTGAACGGAAGGTTGTTTTCCAGTAGTATAAAAGTCAATATTTTTTGGTTCTTTTATCAAAAATACAGCGTATTAAAATTCTGCTTTTATTGAACATTATTTTTCCTTTAGCTTCAAGCTGTTGACTCTTAAATATTCTTTAATTTGTTCGAATGATTTACCGGTTAAATCAACAGAAATTTGTTCCTTTATTTTTCTAAAGGTAGCCACAGTGTCGAAATCTTTTTCCTGGTTTTTAGTTTTAGTCTTCATATTCAGTTATTTCTTTTGGGGATCTTATTTCAAGGGGGGTATAATTTAAACGAATATTTATTGAATTATAACCCATTAATGCCTCATATTGTGACTGGCGAATTTTAGCTTTAATATCAGTTAAAAACTCTATATAAGGAGCATTATTTGTCTTAGTCATGGTGGTAAAATTAGGAATAAGATTTTAAAAAATAAGAACAATAACTCTCAAAAATCATGTTGATTCACCCCAGTGGATGCCATTTATTAATCAATTCTCGTTACTCATCCATAGATTTTTGGCGGTAAACAAGTGTGCTTCCTATCCATTTATGACCAACTAACAACTGAACCTGTTCTATATGAGCTGATTTTTTAGTTTCAGGTCTTTATTTCAAACAATTAATAAAAATTACAATCATTTAATCCAAGTAACTCATAATATTTGCACTAAAAATTATAACACAATAAACTATACATGAACAAAAACGCGGCATATTATATTGAAAAACTTGGTTTGAACCAACACGTTGAAGGCGGCAGCTTTGTTGAAACTTACAGAAGCAACATACAAATCACCAAACAACATTTGCCAAGTATTTTTACAGGCGATTGTAACATCAGCACTGCTATTTATTTCTTATTGGAGCATGGGCAATATTCAGCATTTCACAAAATTGCCTCTGATGAAATGTGGCATTTTTATGCAGGAAGTACTTTAACCATTTATGAATTGGATCAAACCGGAAAATTAATAACCCATAAATTGGGCAATGATTTAGAAGCCGGTGAATCTTTTCAATGTGTGATAAAAGCCGGCAATTGGTTTGGCTCAAGATGCGAGGTAAAAAACTCTTTTAGCCTTGCTGGCTGCACAGTTTCGCCTGGCTTCGATTTCAATGATTTTGAATTAGCCAACAAGGCAGATCTTATAAATCAATATCCAACCTACCAAAACCTCATTGAAGAAATGTGCGCTTCATAAAAAAAATTGTTCCTTTGTTGCTTATTAGTAAAAACCATGACCATACAAAAACCTTCCCAAAACGATTGCCTTCCATATCAATGGAATTATATCTCGCTAGTACCTGATACGAAAGACATATTGGGCGAATTGCAAGTACAATTGATAGATACCATAGACTTAGTTACCTCTTTAGATGATGCTACCCTCCTTAGCTCATATGCTCCGGGCAAGTGGACCATCCTAGAAATGCTTGTTCACATGATGGATAGTGAGCGGGTTTTCGCTTATAGAGCTCTCAGAATTGCCCGAAAAGACAAGCACGAATTAGGGGGTTACGATGAAAATTTATTCGCAACCTACAGCAAAGCCAACGAACGAAAAATATTAGGCATAGTGAAAGAATTCTCTTTGTTGAGAGCGAGTACCATTGAATTATTTCAAATCTTCGATGAAGAAATGTGGAATGAAGTGGGCCTAGCAAATGGTAAAGTTACCAAGGCTAGCCTTTTCCCATTTATGATTTGCGGTCATGAAATTCATCATAGAAATATCATTGAGGAACGTTACATAGGAAAATAAAATCAACCATAAATACATAAAAAAAGGCTGCATCAATAAGAGATGCAGCCTTTTTTTTCTAGGTCAATTTATCTTACTTTAAAATGTAATTGCTTTGGTGAACCAATACATTTTCTGCGTAAACATTAATGATATAAGTTCCTGGTGCAAGTATTCTTTCATCATTTTCAAAGGCCAAACACAAGTCTTGCTTTTCGCCAGTATAAGTAACTTTGATACAGGATGTGGCATCTACTTGCTTGCCATCAGCATCTGTAAACTGTGCCTTGGTATAGCCCATTAATGTTTTTCCTGTTGGCTCTGTAATAACAAGGTAAATCATTTTATCGCCAGCTCCAGCAACTTTATTATCCATTAGGGTGAAGCACGACTCCAATTTATTGGTACGCTTGGCCAACACACTTTCTGTATATTTTCCATTTCCGCGTTTTTTGAAAGAAGCTATTTTAACATACTCTACCTTTAATTGAGAGGCTGTTGCCACTTTACCTTCGAGCAAATTCTTTTGTTCATTCAAATTGGTAACGGTTGAATTTAATCCAGCATTTTCGTTTTTCAGTTTTTGATTTTCTGCCATTAAACTATCTATTTGCTCTAAATATTCATCACGTAATTTTCTTAAATTTTCCAATTCAACTTTTAACTTTGCGTTGAGTTTAGATTTGTCTTTCTCGCTTGACATGATATTGCGAATTTTTTGCTCTTGCACCGCAATTTTATCTTTGGCATCATTTAATAAGGTATCAAGGTTTCCGGCAATACCGCGATACTTTTCAAGCTCCATTCCAACACTTGCCAGTTCCCTATCAATTTCACCGTTGGCGTTCATTAAACTATCAACTTGGGTGCCGTGTTCAACAATTTCAGTTGAATGTGTTTTCCATTGGTAAATATTAACACCAATTGAGGTAATCAATAATAAAAGCAATAACGTTAAGGTATTGCGATTTTGTTTTTCTTGTTCTGCCATAATGATTTTTTTTACAAGGTAATTATAATTTGAAGATTTTTATCCAATTTTAATTAGTATATTTATTCAAACTTACATTTTAATCTGGGTATTATTTAACAGCAGTGTTTGATAAAATAACCGCTCCCTTTTTTATAATAGCAATGCCATCCTTGATGCAATACTGCTCAGTTTCTGAGTCTCTCATCTGAGCGCTTATCATAAAAACTACATTGTTGCCAATCCTCACGTCTTTATCAATTATGCAATTTTCGAGGTAACAGTTATCGCCAATTCCCATAGGGATTCCATTTTTGGGGTTGTTTAATTCTTCGAAGCTTTCATAATAATCGTTGCCAAAAGTAACACAATTGCGCATCACTGTTCCAAGGCCAATCCTTGACCTATTGCCTACTATGCAGCGCTCTAATTCTGCCGCATTGATAATACAACCCTCAGAAACAACAGTTCCTTTAAGCAAAGTACCACTTGAAAACTTTGAAGGTGGCAGCATCCTTGCTCTGGTATATATTAACCTGTCGTCATCAAACAAATTAAAACTAGGTATATTTTCTGCTAAATCAAGGTTGGCATCAAAATAACTTTTAATGGTTCCAATATCTGTCCAATAGCCATTGTAAGAATATCCTTTAACCTTTAAACCTTTTTCTATGGCACCAGGAATAAATTCTTTTCCAAAGTCTGTTTGATGTGGGTTTTCATCAAACATTCTCTTTAAGGTTTCTCGGTTAAAAATATATATACCCATTGAAGCCATGTATTCTTTGCCTTGAGCCTTTTGCTCAGGCTCTACATTTGATATCCAGTTCTCCAATTCATTTGGGTGTGGCTTTTCAACAAAACGGTCTATAAAACCATCGTTGTTTACCTTTAAAATACCAAAACCAGGCGCATCATTTTTATCAACTGGCAATGTTGCTACACTTATTTCGGCACCACTATCTACGTGCTTGTTTACAAACTCACGAAGGTCCATTTGGTATAACTGATCACCACTTAAAATCAGTATGTAATCATGGTCGTGACCTTCCAAATGAGGGAAAGTTTGTTTCACCGCGTCGGCGGTACCTTGAAACCACTTTTCGCTACCTGGTCTTTGTTCTGCGGCAATAATATCTACAAATGCATAACTAAAATGATCGAAATGATAAGTGTTCTTTATGTGTGCGTTTAACGAACGTGAATTGTATTGGGTCAAAACAAAAATTCGTTTTATCCCTGAGTGCAAACAATTGGAAATTGGAATATCTATTAACCTGTATTTCCCTGCAATAGGAACTGCAGGTTTACTTCTAATTGAAGTTAAAGGATATAACCTTGAACCTGCACCGCCTCCTAATATGAGGCATATAATTTTAATGGTTTTTTGCATACACTAACTTTTATAAATTTCAATATAATTATTAACTGCCTTTGTCCATGAAAAATCTAACTTAACGGCTAGCTCTCTTACATGATCAAATTTATCAGAATCTGCATACAAATCAAAAGCTCTGTATAAACTTGTAACCAAATCGTAGGCCTCTGGCGCATTGAATCGAATGCCATAGCCACCAAAATCGCCAAAATCAACCACAGTATCTTTTAAACCTCCTACCGCTCTTACAATTGGAATAGTTCCATACCTGAGCGCATACATTTGGTTCAAACCGCAAGGCTCTACCAATGATGGCATCATTAAAAAATCTGCCGCAGTATAGAGTCTGTGAGCCAACTCCTCGTTGTAACCAATATAATTAGCCACATTGTTAGGATGGTAACCGCTCAACCGCTTAATAGCATCCTCAATTTGGTGTGCGCCTGAACCCAAAACGTAAAAATTCATTTGTTGGTTACCTGCTAAAAAATCATGAATTCCTTGATACACCAACTCACCTCCCTTTTCTGTATTTAACCGGCCAATAAATATGGTTAAGGGTTTATTTGCATCAAGCCCTACTGATTTGCAAATTTCTTCTTTGTTCTTTTGTTTAAAAGAAGCCCAATCATTTTTTAAAAGATGTATTAAATAGTTATCTGTTTTAGGATTCCAAACCTCCGTATCTATACCATTTACAATACCTTTACATTTGAACCCATACTCGTTATATAGCCAATTGTAGGCGTTATCTTGGTATTTCAATTCATCTAAATAACCTGCACTTACGGTGGTTACTCTATTACTGCATTTAATACCAGTAGCCAATGGGTTTATGGTTTGATCCCACTCCAATAACCCAACAGATTCTTTAGGGAAATGGGGGAAATAACTCAATAAATATGTTGGAAATGCCCCAGAGTATAATCCATTGTGAATGGTGAAAACTGTTTTGATGCCTGCCAAATTTCCAAAATCATAACAGTTATTAATCATGAAAGGAATTAGGCCAGTATGGTAATCATGGCAATGAATTATTTCTGGTTTTCCAGCCCAATTATTTATCCAATTAATGGCAGCTTGTTGAAAAAATAGGAACCTGATTGAATCATCATCATAACCATAAATATTGTCTCTAAACAACAAATTTGGTATATCAACTAAGTATACATCAAAGCCTAAATGAACGTCTACATATCGAAGGATTTTATATTCAACATAAAAATTCTCATTGGTGCAAATACCTTGGTGAATAGCTTCTGCAGGGTGAGTTGCATTCCATTTTTGATTATACTTTGGCAGTATTACGCAGGTGCTAATTCCTGCAATATTTAAATACTTTGGCAGTGCTCCTACTACATCACCTAGGCCACCAACTTTTGCAATTGGAAAACACTCTGCTGATAAATGAACTGCTTGGTACATAAACTAAATCGTTGAACTGCAATTTATCAAAATTAATGGCAATAAAATGAATAAAATTCAAAATTTATTTTGAACCAAAGGCCCAATGGAGAAAATAGGGCATTACTATGCCATAAGTTTCTAAGGTATGCCTACCTCCTATTATTTCATTGTAGGATAAATCTTCTCCTCTAATATAGCCCATTGCTTCCAACTCTTTTATCAAATCTAAGGTATCGTCTATACTATCTATTATTCCATTATTATTCCTGTCTGAAGTTTCATCTAAAGTTCCACAAGCAAACCCTATTTTAAGTTGTGGTTTATTTGCAGTTTCCCGCACCAATTGGTGAATGATTCTATCCGCATCAGTGTAGTTGTCTTTCAGGTCTTTTCTGCGCCACCAAAAGGAGCCACTGCAAGCAAACACTTTGCTGAACGCTGAAGGATTATTCCAAGCAATATCAAAGGCAGATAAAGCGCCTAAGCTGAACCCACCAATCACTTTTTCTTCAAAATGCTTAATTTTTAACCTCCGCATTAACTCAGGAATCATTATTGTTACTACAAAATCACCATAAGCTGCGGCCAAACTTCCCCTACCTTTAAAATCTGGAATGCCAGAAACACCATAGGTTTGCAGGCGATCATAGGCATGTGGTGCAAATAAAATAAAAGGCTTACTCACCTTCTTGTGCCAAACCTCCGATAATATCAAATCCATGTTCATGCCAGCCATGTCTTGTCCATCATTTAATACCAATAAAGGG
>CAMCJW010000084.1 GCA_945875195.1 Chitinophaga pinensis
GTGGGGGTTCGAGTCCCTCCATGCGCACAGAAAGAATTGGGTAACTAATTCAACAAACAAGACTGACATTGTCAGTCTTGTTTGTTATTTGGCATTTTAGAAAAACAAAAGCAATGAACGTAACCTACGAAAAAAAAGATGCACTAAACGGAACCGTTTCGGTGAACATTACAACTGAAGATTATCTTCCAAGTTATGACAAGAAATTAAAAGATTACGGCAAAAAGGCAAACATACCAGGCTTTAGAGCTGGTCATGCGCCAAAAGGCATGATTGAAAAAATGATTGGTAACAGTCTTTTGTTAGAAGAAATAAACACATTGGCAAGCAAAGGCCTTTTTGATTACATCGAAGGAAATAAGTTAAACGTATTGGGTCAACCCGTATTAAACGAAGATACTAAGATTGACGAGTTAACTAAAGAAGCCAATTATACTTTTAATTTTGATATTGGTCTTTCTCCAGAAATTGAGTTGAATATTGGTAACGAAGATGTATTTACAAAGTACGCTGCAACCATTACCGATGAAATGATCAACGAAGAAATAGAGCGCATGAAAAAACGTTTTGGCAAATTAACCGATGTGGAAGAGGTTGCTGAGAACGACATGATCTATGTTGGCTTAACTGAATTAAACGAAAATGGTGAAATATTAGAAGGTGGCGTAAATGCAGATTCAGTGCCTGTTGCCATCAATACCATTAAAAATGAAGATTTAAGCAAAGAGTTAATTGGTAAAAACAAAGGAGCCACTTTAACCGTAAATATTTATGCTTTGTTTAACAATGATGAATCGGAAATGAGTCATGCTTTGTCTATTCAAAAGCAAACTGTAGCCGATTTGAGTCATAACTTTAACCTAGTTATCAAAGAAGTTAAGAGAACAGAAGCAACAGAAATTAACCAGGACTTTTTTGATCAATTGTATGGTAAAGATGTTGTGACTAGTGAAGTTGAAATGAGAGAAAAAATAAAAGCAGAATTGAGCGGTTATTTTGATCAACAAGCACAGCACTTAATGGATCATGAATTGTTTGACACCCTGGTAGCAAAGCATAACATTGAATTGCCAGATGCATTTTTGAAGCGTTGGTTATTGGAGAAATATGCAGATAAATTTAACAATGATAATATTGATGAAGCTTATTTACCAGAAGCAAATTATCTAAGAAACCACATTTTGGAAGAGAAGATTTTAACCACACATAACTTAAAAGTGGAAGAATCTGAAATTAAAGATGCGGCTATAAATTATACCAAGCAAATGTTTGGTGCTTATGGCAACCAAGGTTTGAGCGATGATTTATTGATGAGCATAGTTGAGCCACAATTGCAAAAAGAAGAATTCAGAAGCCGCATGATCAACATGGCAGTAAGAGAAAAAGTAAACAACTGGTTGTTGAATACAATTTCTATTGAAACCAAAGAAGTAAGTGCAGAAGAATTCTACAAGATAATGGAAACACACAATAGCAAACACCACAAACATGAGCATGCTCATGACGAGGTTGAAGCATAATTGTTGAAGCACAAAAAAGCCCCATTCGCTAGCTAGTGAATGGGGCTTTTTTATGCTTTATTATTTAAGCCAATATCCAACCAAAAGTATGTTCCACTTTTGGAACGGCGGCTCTTTCGGCAATGCGGGTTAACCTATCTGGAAGTGCCATGATATAATCTCTGGCTTTTTCGCCATTTTCTTTTAGGCCTTTGATGCTATCAATATTCCAATCTACAACTAAGTCTTTTAAAATATCAATATAATCCATAGAGGTATATACTTCCAATCTTGTTGCTGCATCGCTAAAATTGGCAAAAGTATTTAACTTACCGCCTAACTCACGCATGCATTGAGCAGGCATCAATATCTTTTGGCGCATCATGTGCTCAAAAGATAACATCATTTCATTTGGGTCTAATGCAAAAATTCTGTCAACAAAATTCATATAGGCTCTTGCATGCCTTGCTTCATCTGCAGCAACCAAGCCACAAATTTTTGATAGCAGGTTATTGCCATCTTTTTTAGCCAAAGTAGCCACACGGCGGTGAGAAATATTGGTGGCTAGTTCTTGAAAGCTAGTGTAGATAAAATTTTTGTATGGATCTGTACCGGCTCCATTGTTAAAACCATCTGCAATTAAGAATTGAGTGCTGGCCTCAAATTCTTTCATGTTAATTCTACCACACAAATAAAGATACCTGTTTAATACATCGCCATGACGGTTTTCTTCAGCAGTCCAGCCACGTAGCCATCTCATCCAACCATTGTTATTTTGCTGGTCAACGCCAACCACACTAGACAACCAGCTTTCGTAAGTTGGCAAAGCCTCTTCTGTAATGGTATCCGCAACTAGAACGGCCATTAAATCGTATGAATGACTAGAAGCTTGTTCTTGAATTGATTTTAAATCGGCAACAAATGTTATATCAGAAGTTAGTGGCAAAAGCTCCGAAGCTTGCCAATTGGTTTCTATTGGTTTTAGATATTCGCCAGTAATTGATTCTATATCTTTACCAACAAAATCCATTACTTCCATTCTACCCGGACTAATTGTATTATTCGTCATAGGGTGCGAAGTTAGATTTTTTATTTAAAATTTCTTTGTAATATTACATTTTAATAAGCTTTGAACCACAAGTATTACAATGTCCATACACACAAAAAGCCTCAAATTAATAACGAGGTATGTATAAGGAATGCTTATTTAACGCCAATTGAACGGTTTGAACCAAACTATTTTCTGAGCACAGGCTTACACCCTTGGCATGTGGCGAGTATTTCAGCCAAAGAACTGATGAGCCGGCTAGAAAAAAACTGTAACAACAAGCAAGTAAAAGCGATTGGAGAAATTGGGTTAGATAAGTTTGCAACAGATTATGAAAGGCAAAAATCCTATTTTGACATGCAAATTAACTTTGCAGCACAAAGGCATTACCCTGTTATTTTGCATCAAGTAAAATCAGTTGAAGGCGTTGGTTCTGTTATAAAAGACTTTCATGAGCCTATTATTTTGCATGGATTCAACGGCCATGTTTCTGTTTGGGAACAATTGAATAGAAATGGGAAAACCTATATTTCTGTTGGTTCAAATTGCTTGAACCCATCAGCAAAACTGCTACAAACTTTGAAAGATATTCCGCTAAAAAATCTATTTCTAGAAACTGACAACGCAGCGGTTTTGGTTCAAACCGTATATGAAAAAATTGCTGGCATAAGAGAAATAGAAACAAGCAAATTAATGGAGGAAATGGCAACAAATTTTAAAAGCGTATTTAAAACTAACATTTAATTCCAGTTATAATCTTCTGGAGCATCTGCTAAATAGGCAAAATCTTTGCCCATGGTGCGAACGGTATTTGGCCAAATGTCTTCAATATTTTCATTAAAAGCCTCTGCCTTTATTAGGTTAGTGAGCCACCACGCTTTTTGATCAATCTCAGCCTCTAATTGCCCCTCGCCCCAACCACTGTAACCTATAAAAAACTTAAAATCTTGCTCAGTGGCTTTTCCACTTTCTAGTAGTATATTTATTTGGTCAATATTGCCACCCCAAAAAATATCATCGCCAATAGGAAAAGACTCATCAATTAACAAACCAGCTTTATGTATAAAATGGAGTGTATTTTGCTCAACTGGTCCGCCATAATAGATAGGAAAATTAACATTCAATAAACCAGGAATAATCTCATCTGTATCTACATCTAAAAGTCTATTGATGATAAAGCCAACGCTGCCTTGAGCCTCATGTTCACACAATAAAACAACCGTTTTTCTGAAATTTGGATCAGCCAAAAACGGCTCACTCACTAACAATTGGCCGCTATTGGGAGTAAATTTATATTGCTTATGACTTATCTTCATACTAGGCAAATTACTAAAAGTAAATTAAGCGTTTTATACAATTTATTAACGTGTTGAACCGACGGATTATTTTAGGCTAAAAAATATATAGTGATCAAAATCATTTTCAAAATACATTATTATAGTTAGCTTTGGGCTAAGATAAAAAATTATGCTAAGCAATATAGAAATTGCCAATATTAGGCAGGAATACACCTTGAAGCAATTTGATGAAACGCATTTACTGAGCAATCCAATGGAGCAGTTTCAATCTTGGTTCAAAGAAGCCATTGATGCAAATGTGAATGAACCAAACGCCTTTACTTTGTCAACGGTTAAATATGATGGAAAGCCTGCGGCACGGATAGTTCTATTAAAAGGGATTACGCCAAATGGCTTTGTTTTTTTTACTAATTATGATAGCAATAAAGGCAAGCAAATTACGGCTAATCCGTTTGCATCTATGGTGTTTTTTTGGCCAGAGTTGCAACGCCAAATAAGGATTGAGGGAGCTATAGCCAAAAACTCCGAAAAGGATTCCGACGCGTATTTTTTATCTCGCCCTTTCGAAAGTCAGCTTGGCGCACATGCATCTCCGCAGAGTCAGCCTTTAAAAAGTAGGCAAGAGTTAGAAGACAGGTTTATTGAAATGGAAAAACTTTTTAAAACGGAGCCAATTTTACGACCAAGGCATTGGGGTGGATACATTATTCAACCGCAAACAATTGAATTTTGGCAAGGCAGGGCAAGTAGGCTTCATGACAGGTTTTTGTTTTCAATTGATGCTGAGAATAACTGGAAATATTGCAGATTAGCCCCTTAAAAAGCACTTGCAAATAACTGACTTGCGTGAATACATGAAAAATTATTTTTAAAGTTAACTTATTATTAATAGATTGCATTTATTAAATATTGACAATGATTACAGTTATTCTAGCGATAGTTACCTCATTTTTGATTTCAATTTATGCTATCCCTTCAATTATTACGGTAGCCAAATTGAAGAATTTATATGATAAGCCAGAAGAGCGCAAAATTCATACTTTAAAAACTCCTCGATTAGGCGGTATGGCTATTTTTGTGGCTTTCTCCCTTTCTGCCTTACTATTTGGAAATTTTACAGGAATTGAGGGTACAAAATATATTAGTGTTGCACTCATTATTTTATTCTTTGGTGGCTTAAAAGACGATGTTATTATTCTTTCACCTTTAAAAAAGCTTTATACCCAGTTGATGGCGGCTGGTTTGGTTACAAGTATTGGGGCAATAAGGCTAACCGATTTGCATGGTGTTTTTGGCGTCAATGAAATCCCAATGGTAATTGGTATTGCCTTAAGTATGTTTATGATTATTGTTATTACCAATTCAGTTAATTTAATAGATGGTGTTGATGGTTTGGCGGGGAGTTTAACCTTTATTATTAGTGCAACCTATGGCTATTTTTTTTACTTGAATGGCGATACAGAATGGATGCTTTTATCCCTAACCTTAGCAGGTGCTATTTTAGGTTTCCTTTTCTTTAATTTTAGTCCGGCTAAAATTTTTATGGGCGATGCCGGTTCGCTCACCATTGGCTTTTTGATATCCTTATTTACCATACATTTTATTGAATCAAACTCTCCAAGCGTTGGTGGAATTGACAGATTAACCTCTGCCCCGGGTATAGCACTAGCAATTTTAGTGGTGCCATTATATGATACATTGAGGGTATTTATTTTAAGAAGTTTAAATAGAACCTCGCCATTTAAGGCAGACAAAAACCATTTACACCATTGGTTAATTAAAAACGGACAATCGCACAAGCAAGTAACCATAGTTTTATCCATGGTAAATTTACTTTTTATTTTAATTGCTTATTTTATTAAAGAAAACTATGCTTACATTGTAATGCTAGTTATATCAGTGCTTGCGCTTATAGTAGGGCAATTGCCTATTTATTTTTACCGCCATAAAATTTCGGATATTGAAGCTGATGATGATGTACAAGAAGAAATTAAACAAAGCTTGTATCCTGTTACTGAAAATTTCAAAAAGTAAAAGCCATTTTATTTTAAGTTCAATAAAAAATCAGCCATCTTTTTAAAGGCTATTTTTCTATGGCTTATTTTATTTTTTTCATCTAAGCTCATTTGAGCTAAAGTACGGTTTGAACCTAAAGGAATAAACAAAGGATCATAGCCAAAACCCTCTGAACCAATCAACTCATGACCAATGCTTCCTTGCAAAACGCCCTCAAAAAAATATTCTGTTCCATTGAGGTACAAACTGATTACGGTTACAAATTTGGCCTTTCTATTTGCAGTATTTGTTAGATTGGATAAGAGTTTATGGTTATTTTTTGAAGTATCTTTTTCCTCCCCCGCATACCTTGCGCTATAAACGCCTGGTTCACCGCCTAATGCCTCAACCATTAAGCCAGTATCGTCTGCAAAACAATTTAACCCAGTGATTTGGTAGATGGTGCTTGATTTAATGTGTGCATTCTCATGCAAGGTTAATCCGTCCTCTACAATTTCTTGGTTGAAACCAATATCACTGAGCGACTGAACAAGCAAGTGACCATCCAATAAATTGGCTATTTCGCGGGTTTTATTGGGATTATGAGAGGCAAAAATAAGTTTTGATAACATACAAGCTAGTTAAAAAACATTTTTTGTAGGGCCGTCCAAAGTTTTGCTTTAGCTTGATTATCTGTAAGGTACAACGACAAAGGCGCCGCTATTAGCATTTCAGCACCTTCTACATAACCCTGTTTGTGCAAATCTGCGGGCACTCCTTGGGATTGAATCCAGTTAGCGCAACCCCAAACAATTACTTGTTGAGGTTGAAAATGCGACCAAATATTGGAAAGTGTAGCATTTGGAAACCTGTCAATATTGACCACCCAAACGTCTTTCATTTGCTTTTTTAGGCCTTTATCTACTATGGTTTGCAACAGTTGTAATTCGGATGTGGGCAAAAATTCTTCGGAAGTACTGGAAACCAGCATCAAAAGTTTTTGTTCTCCCGAACCAAGAGGGTTGTATTCTATAGAAAAATCTCTTTCTTTGACCACGAAAATATCGCTGAATAAAGGAAGAATAAAATCATCTGATATTTGAAAATCATTATTCATACAATGGCAATTTCAATAAAAATTAGCAAAACAACACAATCCAGAATCCATCTATGTGATTTTGAAAACATTGAATTTGGAAAAATCTTTTCTGACCACATGTTTCGGGTAGATTATTTCGATGGTTCATGGCAGAAACCGAGTATCATTCCCTATGGCCCTATAGAAATTTCTCCTTCCCTATCCGCTTTACATTATGGGCAATCCATTTTTGAAGGCATGAAAGCTTTTAAAAATCAAGAAGGTGCGCCACAATTATTTAGGCCAGCAGACAATATTAAGCGTTTAAATATATCAGCATTGAGAATGGGCATGCCCGAAATTCCTGAGGATTTATTTTTAGACGGGTTAAATCAACTGGTTTCATTAGATAGGAATTGGATACCAACAAAGGAAGGAAGCGCTTTGTATTTGCGTCCTTTTATGTTTGCCACCGATGATTTTGTTGGTGTAAGGCCAAGCTTAAATTATTCTTTTATTATTTTTTGTTGCCCAGTGAATAGTTATTACCCTCTACCAATTAAGGTAAGAGTAGAGAAGAAATATGTGAGAGCCAGCACTGGTATGGCAGGATACGCCAAGGCGGCAGGTAATTACGGTATTAGTATGCTTCCTACCTCTGAGGCAAAGAAAGATGGCTACGACCAGATTATTTGGACTGATGGTAAAAATCATAATTTTGTAGAAGAATCTGGTACTACCAATTTGTTTTTTGTAATGAACGACAAATTGGTTTTAACGCCTAAATTAGATGGGAATATTTTAGAGGGGATAACAAGAGACAGTTGCATTAAATTGTTGAAGGCTGAAGGTTACGAAGTAGAAGAAAGAAATATTAGTATAGACGAGATAATTGAGGCGGCAAAATCTGGCGAACTTACCGATGTTTTTGGAACAGGTACGGCAGCTATTATTGCTAAAATTGCAGTAATTGGCTTAGATGGTATTGATTATGAATTACCAGATTCAGAAAAAAGAAAGGTTTCTAGTTGGTTGTTTAAAACCATTTATGATATACAAACAGGTAAGGCTAACGACGTATTTAATTGGGTGAAAGTTATCTCTTAATTAAATATAGTTACAAGAAAACCTTCTCTGCAAAAAAGTAGAGGAGGTTTTTTTATGCCCTTTTTGCTCTTTCCCAATTGGCACTTTGCTTGCCTCTCAAAAACCTAAAAAAACCAAGGTACATGCAGAGATTCATGATAAAAAAGTAATAGGGTACAAACAATATTTTGACCTTAATTTGTTTGTTGGCCAAGTACCAACCTAACAAAGCCATTGAATAGAAAAGCACCTGACCAATCATTAACAATTTGTAAATCATATTTGGTTCAGACAGTAAAAAAATATTTACTACAAACAACATGAATAAAGATAAGGGAGCTAATGTCCAACGCAATACCCGATGGGAAATAAACAAAAAGCTCACTTTAAAATTATTGATTAAATTAAAACCTTTGGGTAATCTGGACATACTTTGAAAAGCGCCAGCAGCAATTCTAATTTTTCTTTTGAGCTCCTCTCCCACATTTGCGCTAGCTGTTTCTGAGGCCCATGCATTCTTCTCATAAATTACCCTATAGCCATCATTAGCAATTTGCATGCTTTGCATTAAATCATCTAACAAAGTATCTTCAGGCAATTCTCTAAAAAGTTGAGTTCTATAACTCATTAATTCTCCTGCCGCACCAACAATCGTATAGAAATCAGAATCAAGTTGTTTTAAGAAACTTTCGTACTTCCAATAAATGCCTTCACCAGCACCGCTGGCATTTTCTTTGTCCTTGGTAATAATTCTCTTTTCGCCAGTAACTGCACCCACTCTTGGATTGGAATAATGCTTTACCAATTCATGAATGGCCTCAGGATTTAGCGCTGTATTGGCATCACAAAACACTACTATAGGTGCCTTAACAAAAGCCATAGCACGATTCATAGCAGATGCTTTACCCTTTCTAGTATCCTCATGTAAAGCTAGTACTTGAGGGTACTTTTTGATCCTATCTGGCGTTTCATCTGATGATCCATCGCTAATAAAAATAAGTTGAAGTTTATCTGCTGGATACTTTAAAGCAAGACTATTTTTGATTTTTTCATCAATGTAATCTGCCTCATTGAAACAAGGCACAACCAAGGCTACACTTGGAAAAAAGTTTGGATCAAACAGGGTTTCTTTTTGAATAGCCTTTTTTATTTTCACTAAAATATATAGTAAGCTACCATAGCCTAAATAACTATAAACTACAATACCAATACCTACCCAAAACAAGCATGCTAATCCACTCATTGATTGCCTATTTTTTTATAATTAATGTTGTTGAGCGAAAGGATCAATACCTTTGAATAGCTGCTTACCTTATAGCTAATAGTAAAGATACTTATCAAAGGATTTTGTGTCATTACTTATTTACCTTTCCTTTGGCATTATAGACATTAGGCTGGTAAATTTCTCCAACTGTTAACATTGTCATAGTAACAAACATTAAAGCACTTAAAGGAGCCTGACCAAAAACAGGGCTTCCAAAACTAGCGGTTAAAACTCCTAAGAATCCACCATACAATGCGATTAATTTTTGTTTGGTATCTCTATCTGTAATGGTTCTAATTTTTACCACACCCATTACAAGTGCAAAAGCCAATCCTAAGGCATAAATAATTAAACCTACTACCCCATTTTCCAACCAAATTTTCAAAAACCAACTATCGCTTGGTAGATTTGTAAAGTTACTATTTGGATAAAAGCGAGCGGCCTCTAATCCGGTAGTACCAATGCCTGAACCAAACGGCCTATTAACCAAATATTCAATAATTTTTTCTTGATTTGCCGAACGAACTAGCAGGGTAGCGTCCTTTGAATCAAGGGCAGTTCTGATATTAGAAATTTGGTAATTTGCATTTCCAATATTGGTAAATTTTAAGAATGAAAAGGCAATCAATAAACCCAGCAAACCAACACCCAAGATTCTAAAATTTCTAACCATCAATAGGTAAACAATAAATCCAAAGAAAATTACAACTATTGGTTCAAAACTACCCGAAGTACTCATACCAATTAAGCATATAACAAAACCAAGGGCATATAAAACTCTAGTTCTTTTGGTATAAGGCCCTAAAGCCAAGATAAGGCATATAAAGGCCACGTAAGCCATGGTAACTCCAAACTGCCCAGCATCAGAAAAAAAGGAGAATGCACGCAATTGTCCTGACAATACATGGGTAATTCTCCCTCCATCTTCGAGCCATTTATTTT
>CAMCJW010000085.1 GCA_945875195.1 Chitinophaga pinensis
AACCTGATTTCTGTATTGCTTAATGATACTTTGAATGGCTCGGTTGCCACAAGTTTGGTGAGTAGAATTAACACTGTTGTAATGCCAAGTACCTCGAATATTGTATTGGATACTGCAACAGGATTTATTTCAGTTAAACCAAAAACAGCTGCTGGTGTTTACATGATGGCCTATACGCTACAAGATACTGCCTATACCTTATTAAGTGATACCACTTGGATAAAAATAGTAGTAAATGCCTTTGGTCCAATAGGCTTCAATGAAGATACCCTTACAGCATATAGAACACCTGTAAGTGTTTACGTTCTAAACAATGATTTTGATATAGATGGTAATATTAATATTGCATCCTTGAAAATAATTCAACAAGGTTTGCACGGGGTAACGGTGGCCGATACCATTTTGGGCACCTTAACCTACACACCTGATTCGGCATGGAATGGTGCAGATACAGTGTATTATTCTGTTTGTGATTCGGGGATGCTTCCAGTTCTATGCACCAATGCATATTTAATAATTAATACATACCCACAATTGTTGGTTCAAGATACATTTATTACTAATGTAAGTTGCTACGGAGATTCAACCGGATCTATAAGAATAAACGTTATTGGTGGTTTAGCACCCTATACCATTACATGGAATACAATTCCAATACAAATAGGTACAACTGCCAAAAATTTAAAGGCAGGCTTATACACCGCCATAGTAACAGATTCTATGAAAACCCAAATAAACGCTAAAATTATAGTGAAAGAAAGTTTGGGTGCTATTTCGGTTCAGATAGTTGCGTTTGATCCAAAATGTAATGGCAACACAAATGGCGTAATAAATCTTACCGTAACAGGTGGAACTGCTCCTTACTCTTATTTATGGAGCAATGGTAGTATATTGAAGGACCAAGATAAATTGGCTGCAGGAAAATATACGGTAATTGTAACGGATACAAATAACTGCAAATCGCAAAAGGTTGTAAGTTTAACTGAACCAAGTGCTTTGATATTAAGCTTAGATAAACTTACTGAATCAACCTGTAAAAACTCAACAGATGGAAGTATAAGTCAGTTTATTAGTGGTGGTAAAGCACCATATAAATACTTATGGAATACAGGAGATACAACAATTAATCTGGTAAACATTCCATATAATACCTACCAGTTTACTGCCACCGATTCAAATGGATGTAAGGTTCAGAATACTTATTCTGTTACATATAACAGAGAAAAATGTGAGCAAGATGTTTTTGTACCAGCAGGATTTTCGCCAGATAATGATGGAATTAATGATGGTTTTGTAATTGATGGCGTAGAAAAATTCCCGGATAATTATTTAAGAATTTACAACCGCTGGGGTACAGTGGTATTTGAAGAACGTGGATACAAAAATACTTGGAAAGGAACACTTGAAACAGGGTCAAATAGCTCCGAAAATATTCCATTACCTAGTGGAACCTATTTCTATGTATTGGAGCTTCAGGAAGGGGCAAAGGCAATTTCGGGTTATGTATATATTAGTAAATAATAATTGAACCAAAAGAAAATGAAACGCATACTTATAAGTTTAAGTTTTATGTTGGGTATTATCCAACTAATGGCTCAGCAAGACCCAACTTACGGGCAATATATTTTTAATTCAACCATCTTAAATCCAGCGCAAGCAGGCGTGCAGGATAATAATCAGGTGGGCATCCTAACCAGGAAACAATGGTTAGGTATGGACGGAGCTCCTACAACAAATTCTATTTTTGCAAATACCCGTTTACAAAAGAATTTGGGATTAGCTGGAGGTGTTTATAATGATAAAATTGGCCCAACAAATACTGTAACTGTTCAGGCAGATATAGCCACCCAAGTGCAATTAAATGAGAGTTGGACATTTTCTGGAGGTGTACGCGCAAGTGTTTCAAACATGCGAGCCAATTTAACTACCTTGTCAATTGGACAAGCAGGTGATCCAAATTTTAATACCAATTACAATTCTGGTTTGTATATGAATATGGGCGCTGGCGTGTTACTTTATAGTGAAAAATATTTTTTTGGAGCATCTATGCCACGTTTATTTAACAAACAAATAAAGGAAGGTGATGCTGTTTTAACCAATTTGCAAAACCATTTTTTTATTTATGGTGGAGCCAATATGGTGGTTAAGGAAGACATCACTTTTACGCCGAGTCTATTGTTTAAAAAGGTGGCAAATTCACCGCTTTCGGTTGATGTAAACTTTGTGTTTAACTACAAGGATTTCCTAGACCTAGGTCCAATGATTCGTTACAAAGATGCTTTTGGTTTCTTGGTTGGCTATAAGATATCTCCACAGTTTTATGTAGGTTATATGTATGAATACCCAATAAGTGATGTGCAAATGATATCTAAACAAACACATGAGTTATCGCTTAGAGTTAACTGGCAGACTAAGTATAAAAAGAAAGTTAAATCTCCTAGATATTTTTTATAGTGTTCAAACCATTTTTAGTTCCATCTAAACAGATTTAAAAGGCAAGTCGAATGAAAAAAATTACGAATATAAATTATCTTGTTTTTTTGAGCATTGGGTTCATGTTATTACTGAATTTAAAATCCACCAACGCTCAGGTTGATAAGGCTATAAAATACGCTTATTATTTTGACTATGAGCGTGCCGAAAAATACTTACTCGATCAAAAGAATGAGTTAAATGATACAATGGTGCTTCAATTGGCCGAAGCATTATACCAGCAAGGTAAATATCCTCAAGCATTATATTATTACAAGATAGCTGATAAAAAGAGTGTTATAAATACGCCTCAAACTAGGCGTAATTATGTATATGCTTCTACCATGCTCAGAGAGAAATCGCCGTACTACAAGAAAACAAATTATTTTAAAACCGATTACTTTATGTATACGGTTATTGACACCTTTGCTGGCAATTCTGTCAATGAGGATTTCTCTTCTTTTTACTGGAACAATATATTGTTTGTTACCACTTCAAGAACAACTGCCAGCAATGAACGTAATTTTGGGTATCTGTATAATAAAATGCCTTATTTAGATGTTTATCCTTTTACCGAGAAAGGTACTAGAATTCCGTATCCAGCGTATCTTCCAAAGGGTATTAATACCAAGCTACATGATGGTCCAATTGCTATTTCTTCTGATACCAATTTGGTGGTTTTATCGAGGAATTATGCTCATGAGAATAATAAAAATATTCAAAATTTAAGCTTGGTGTTTTTCCATCGTGATGCCAAAAAATCTTGGAGTTCGGCAAAAGTGCTAGATTTTTGTAAATCTACCTTTTCATCTCAACACCCTTTTTACGATAATAAAACCAAAACACTTTATTTTTCGTCGGACATGCCAGGAGGTTTTGGAGGATTTGATTTATATAAAATACAGTGGGATGGCTCCAAATGGGGCGCACCAAGTAATTTGGGGGCAGAAGTTAATTCTGAATACGATGAGGTATTTCCAAGTTTAAATGAGGATGATAATTTGCTTTATGGTAGTGATCATATTGAAACAACAGGAGGAATAGATATGGTGTTGTTTAAAGATGGTAATAGGTATTTATTGAATGAACCGTTTAATAGTATTTATGATGATTTTGGAATCATGTTTAAGTCAAGTAAGGAAGGGTATTTTTCTTCAAATAGATATACCAGCAAGTTTGATGACAATATTTACCACTTTGTTTTAAGTGAACCAGAAAAACAATCACTGTATGTGAAGGTATTTAATGAAAGCAATGGAGCAGAAATTGGTGGAGTAAAAGTTAATTATTCCTATGAAGATGGCTCTCATGCAGGGGAACTTATGGCCCAAGCTGGAGTGGAGAATTGTGTTATAAAAGATTCGGCCGATATAAATCGTGCAGTTAAATTTACGGCTTATAAAGACGGGTTTATTTGGTATCAAGGAACTAGCAATGAGTATAAGGTAGTAGATGGAAAATTATACAAAGAAATTTTCTTAAAAGTTAATCCTATTAATGCCAGCGACAATTATTTTGTGGCAGATAATAATGAACGTAATTTTAAGTTCGGCAGCATTTTGGATAATGATAGTTTGAACGGACTTTTGGTTCAGCCAGCAGCTGTAAACATTCATGTTTTATCGAACCCATTAGAGGGATTGTTGACTGTTAATAAGGAGGATGGAAAAGTTAAAATAAATGCTGGTGCAACGCCTGGTGTTTATAAATTCTTGTATGCTATTTGTAGCCTAAACAATACCGGTTTTTGTGATACAGCAGAAGTTAGTATTTTGGTTCGAGCCAAACAAGATGGCGGAAATAAAGCATTGGCCTTAACTGGCAAAGAAAGTGATGCGTTGGCCCAAATTAAAATACGAAGTATTGTTAAAAGTACTCCTAATAAAGCAGAAAAGGGAATTATCAGAGTGGTAAATGATACAGCTTATACAACAGTGAATGGTGGTTATGTAATAAATGTTCGTGCCAATGATAGAATTAATGGGTTGAAAGCGAGCAATAAAAATACAAGCATTAAATATGTAAGAACAGATAGGGAAGAGTTAAGTTTAAATGCCAAATCTGGAGTGATAGAATTACGCAAAGGCTTGGCTCCGGGAACCTATTATTTGAATTATGAATTGCAGGAAAAGCGCAATAGTGATTTGTATGGAAATGCCCAAGTTACTGTTATTGTTAGAAACATGGACCAATTGCCTGGTAAAAAGGGTACCGTGGCAAAAGTTAATAATACTGTTGTTTATTTCAACAATGATGAACCACGCACATTCCAATTGTACCGCCCAAGCTTTACCTATCAAAATTCATTTGAATCGTATATTAAAAACATGGATGATTTTTACGATAAATCGGCAGATATCAAAGCAAGTTTAGACGCCTTTTTTGTTGATCATGTTGAAGGAGGTTATGAGGAAATGAATGGTATGTTACAACTCATACAATCAAAATTGAACCAAGGCGTGCAGGTTGAGGTGGGAGTGAGTGCCTATTGCTCGCCAATTGCCTCTGAAGAGTATAATAATAAACTAAGTACGCGTAGGATAGTATCTGTTATCAGGTACTTAAAGAAATGGAATGATGGTGCCTTGTATGACGCCATTGAAACCAATAGGATTACTTTTTGGGAGCAGGCAGTGGGCGAGTTAGAAGCACCTAAAGATGTATCGAGCAGTTATGATTTGGTTAACGAATCGGTTTTTGGTATTAAAGCCTCTCGCGAAAGACGCGTTAGTATATCTGTGAAAATATTTTCTGGTAATTAAAAGAGTTATTTCTTTTCCAAACTACCATCAATTTTAATGGTAGAATGGTGGAATGTTGTATTTACCTTTTTAAGGATTACAAACGTCACAGTACATAGGATCTTCGGAATGCTTGCCATTCGGATGATTTTCTGTTTTGATGAAACTACATTTTTGGCAGGAATGGATAAAACTCAGGGTGCTTCGCGTTGGAAAATTGCAATCTCCACAAGGTAATCCTTGAAAGGAATGTGTGACCGAAAAACCCGGAGTACCGCAATTAGGGCAGCATGTTTTTATTTTTTTTGTCAGTTTCCAAGTAGCACTTTCAATCACGCGCATTCTTGTAGGGTTAAACATAGCCCGCATATCTGTTTCTATATAAGCTTTTCCATATTTTGAGGCAAAATCATTGAACACACTTTCCAGATTTTCGCAACTTGTTATTGATTTAACTATATCGGTAAAATCGTCTTTGACCTTTTTAATGATTAGGCCGTGAGAAGGAAATTTTACTTGTTCTGCAAATTCTCGCAATTCAGTTTCATTTCGAATTTCAGCGCCATAAAAATTGGTCTCTGTACTAAGTTCCCTGGCAAAAATTTCTAAGTCATTTTTCTTATCTATAAAAACCAAAAATTCATCACCTGCAGGAGCAAAAAACATTGTTGGATGTGGTCCAAATGAACCTTCACTAGATACCGCCAAATCACAATTCGCCAAATCCATGGCCATCAGGCATTTTTTTCGGGCGGTAGTTATTGGATCAAATTTTCTTTCAATTTCTCCTGAAAAGGTGCCAAGTTCATCTGTATCAAAATCGGCTGAAACGAAACACTTTACGCCCAATTCTCTTTCAAAAATTGGAGCTATCACCTCTTCTTTTTTGTGCTTTGTAGCGATTAGTAAGCTTCTCCCCTTGAACATTTTTTACTTTTACGCGTTTCCACATTCCCAATCAAATCTGAATACAGCAATTGCAGTATTTATCAAAGCGAATAGTTGGCTTTTCATGGTGTGAACTGATATGAAAGGCGCAATGAGCATGGCAATTGTTAAAACCAATGTAAAATTGATTTAATTGGGTTCAAAACTATTGAATTTTAATAATTGCTTCAACTCTAACGCTACCGGAATTTGATTTGATTGCTTTCCTTAATTCATGAAGTTCGAGTTGAAACTGCTTGATTTTTGCTTCACGCATTTTAATATCCTCCTCGTTACCATCGCCAACTATTTTATTCTCAAGATATGTTACCTTAACTTGAACCATTTGAGCAATAAGCTCAATGGCATCTTGCGAGTTAAACTCTCCGCCTATAAGATGTATATTCATATTATTTAGATGATTATTGACCTTGCCCCAAAGAGTATCCAGCCTTGCCGTCAAATGAGTAAAGATTCTCAGATTTTATTATATCTATATTGTGATTTAGTGCATTTTTAAAAAGTTCGATGATATCTGTTTTAGTTATATCAGAATTTTCTAATGGTTTGAAACGACACCTCCAATGATCTGTACAAAAGGTTTCCTCAAATCCATTTGGCCAAACCTTAATTCCCCTATTTGTAATCATAGAGAGTTTTATAACATTGCTTTCAATTTTTTGTATTTTCTCAGCTAATTCGTTTGGATTTGTTCCAGCCCAGTGAACAAAAATATCAACACCCACCAACTCTTTTTTTGCGGCAGGTTTACGCTTGTATTTAGGCAGATTTAGGGATGAACTGTTTGCATAAGAAACGGACTTTAAAATAGCTGGTTTTTGACCAAGGTTAGAAATTACGGCTTGCGCAAATTCTTTGGTTCCCACTTTTTGTTTACTGATTCCTTCCTTAAAAATATCGTAGGTATGGATACCATCTTCCAATGTTTTTAGCCACGCATTTTGTACTTTTTCTGCAACATCTGTTTGCCCAATATGATTCAACATCATAACTGCCCCCTGTAGCAAACCAGATGGGTTGGCTGCATTTTGTCCCGCTCTTCTTGGGGCTGAACCATGAATAGCCTCGAACATAGAACACTCTTCACCAATGTTTGCAGAGCCCGCCAAACCAACCGATCCAGTGATTTGAGCTGCTACATCACTAAGCACATCTCCGTATAAATTAGGCATCACAATAACATCAAAAATTTCTGGGGTGTCGGCCATCTTCGCAGCACCAATATCAATTATCCAATGTTCGTTTTCAATTGCTGGATATTCTTTAGCAATTTCATCAAACACTTGGTGAAACAAGCCATCCGTTTGTTTCATGATATTGTCTTTTGTAAAACAAGTAACTTTTTTTCTGTTTTGTTGCTTGGCATATTCAAATGCATAACGAATTATTTTCTCGCAACCAGGCCTACTAATAAGCTTTAAGCACTGCACTACTTCGTCTGTTTGCTGATGCTCAATTCCTGCATATAAATCCTCCTCATTTTCCCTTACAATTACTATATCCATTACTGGATGTTTTGTACTTACAAAAGGATGCAAACTCATACAAGGTCTAACATTTGAATATAACCCAAGAAATTTCCGAGTTGTGACATTTAAACTTTTGTAGCCCCCGCCTTGTGGCGTTGTGATAGGTGCTTTTAGAAATATTTTGTTACGTCTGATAGTTTCCCATGATTCATTGGCGATTCCAGAAGTGTCACCTGCGAGGTATACTTTTTCACCTACCTCAATTTCATCAATTTCAAGTTTGGCACCCGCTGCAATGATTATTTCTAATGTGGCATCCATGATTTCAGGACCAATTCCGTCGCCTTTAGCTACTGTAATTCTTTTCATTTTCTATGGTTTATTTTTGATGGTGCAAAAATCAGCAGCTTAATTCATAAGTTTTTATTTATCTTTGTAATAGATAACATAAAAATAATTTATGAATTATACCTTAAATCAATTTCAAATATTTTTAAAAATCGTACAAACAAAGAGTGTAACTAAGGCTTCAGAAGAGTTGCACTTGACCCAGCCTGCAGTCTCTATTCAATTGAAAAATTTTCAAGACCAATTTAATATTCCCTTAACGGAAGTTATCGGTCGAAAAATTCACATTACTGATTTTGGTTTAGAAATTGCTGAGGCTGCCGAAAACATACTCAACCAAATTTACGCTATAAACGATAAAACATCAGCTTATAATGGACAACTAACAGGCCGATTGAAGATTTCCGTTGTTTCCACGGGAAAGTATGTAATGCCTTACTTCCTGAGCAATTTTATGCAACAACATGCTAACATAGAACTAATGATGGACGTTACGAACAAAAACAAAGTTATTGAAAGTTTAAAAAATAATGAAGTTGATTTTGCACTGGTTTCTATTCTTCCAAACTCGTTAAATATTGAGAAACTTGATCTGCTTCAAAACAAGTTGTATTTAGTGGGCAGTATAAAAACAAAATATAAAAAAACAGCCAATATCAAAGAAATATTTCAAGATTTGCCTTTGATATTTAGAGAACAAGGATCAGGAACAAGACAAACCATGGAAAGCTTTATAGATCGCAACAACATACCGGTCATAAAAAAGATGGAGTTAACAACCAATGAGGCGGTTAAGCAAGCATTATTGGCTGGTTTGGGGTTTTCTATTATGCCATTGATTGGAATCAAAAATGAATTACACAACAAAGAATTACATATTATTCCAATCAAAGGCTTACCTATTACCACCACATGGAGTTTAATTTGGTTAAAAGGGAAAAAGCACTCTCCCGTTTCTAATTCATTTTTAGAATATTTAAAAAAAGAAAAATCAAAAGTTGTGCAAAATAAATTTAGCTGGTATGAGCAGTATTAGGAGATTGAATTGAGACAATCATATGTTGTTAGGTCTCTTTAGCCTGGCATAGCATTATAAACTGAAAATACAGGGTTCAACAAGTTTGTGTAAGCTAATGTGAGAAAGACTAATAGTTAAGTGATGTTTTCCTTTTTGTAAAGCAGTATGTAAGGTAAACTTTAGCCTAAAAAATAAGGAGCTACACAATTGTAAAATTACCACCAAATTTGAAAAGAAAGGATTAGAAGCCTTTCTTTGATAAATTAATTAAAAATTGACAAGTAAAATCGAAACATTCCTCAACTGTAATCAGCTAAAAGTAAAAACATGCAAATAATGAGGCAACTTTCAATGATACTTATCTTCTTTTTTTTGCTAGGAAAATTGAGCGCTCAAAACAATAATTACCTGTCAAAAGGAGTTAATTTGAATGCTGAAAATGTTGACTTTAAAGAGCTGTTAAATGCAATCAGTAGCCAAACAGGTGTACAATTTGCCTATGTCAATTTTAACAAGCAACAAAAAGTAACTTATGAGTGTATCAACAAAGAACTTAAAGTGGTGTTGAATGATTTGCTCACTCAAGTAAATGCAAGCTTTAAACAAAACGATAAATACATCATCATTAAAGGTAATGCCAAAAAACAATTTCAAGAACTGCTATATAGCAGTCCTTTAAGAGGCTATGTGTATGATGGTGAAACAACTCATCCTTTGGCCAATGTGAGTGTTTTTAATAAGTTTAACAAAGAGGCAGTTTATACTGATGAAAATGGGGGTTTTAAACTTAACAACCCTGAAAGATTCAATCCTTACCCTATTTCAATTGCAAAAGAAAATTTTGTGGATACCAGTTTCTTGGTTTACAATCCAGGAGAAAAAAGCTTAACCATTTATTTGCACGCTTATAAAAAAACACAAGTCAGTAACCAAATTCCAGATTCTTTAAATACCTATCCAGTATTGGTTCAAACCGACTCTACCGAGAAAAATCCATTTGCCTTTTTTACCAACTATTGGAATAGAAAAAAACTAAAAAATCAGAATTTTAAAAATATCAAAGATACACTGTATAGTGAGTTTAGTATTTCATTGGTTCCTTATGTTAGTACACATCACTTATTAGATTTAAATACAATTAATAATTATAGTTTTAACATTC
>CAMCJW010000086.1 GCA_945875195.1 Chitinophaga pinensis
TTACCAAGATTGTGAGTTTTTAATGTTGGGAAATTTAGCTCCTAAAGTGCAACAAACTGTGATTGAACGCCTGACCAAACGTCCACGCCTAATAGTTATGGATACCATGAACTTTTGGATGGAAATTGCTTTGGATGATTTGAAAAAAACTTTAACCATGGTTGATGTATTAACCATCAATGACGAAGAAGCAAGATTGCTTTCTGGCGAATATTCTTTGGTAAAAGCTGCTGCAAAAATTCAAGCTATGGGTCCTAAATACCTTATTATTAAAAAAGGTGAGAATGGCGCACTGCTTTTCCACGGCAAAGAGGTGTTTTTTGCCCCTGCCTTGCCATTAGAAGAAGTATTTGACCCAACTGGTGCTGGAGATACCTTTGCTGGTGGATTTATCGGCTATTTGGCTAAAACAGGCGATATCAGTTTTGAGAACATGAAAAATGCCATCATCTATGGTTCAGCTATGGCTTCGTTTTGTGTGGAGCGTTTTGGAACAGAGCGCATCATTGATTTGAGCCAAACAGAATTAGACAGCAGAATTCAACAATTCAAAAACCTAGTAAGGTTTAATATCGGAGCAAATTTGGCCGAGAGTAATTAATTACTACTAATAACAAAAAAAGCCAGCTACAGAAATTGTGGCTGGCTTTTTTTTTGCTTCCTTCCCATTAAAGTGGAAGCGATAATCATTTAAACTAATTGGTTTTAGTTTAGGATTTAGAAGAAACATTTATTAAGATTATAAAGGTGAAATAGATTATGGATTTGTGATTTTAATTTTTCCATTTTGTGAAATCACAATTTTCTGACCTAATTTCCTTTTGGTTTCAAACATTTTTTGAGTTGACTGTTTTAAACCTTCACTAATTATTTTTATCAAATCATTTTTATTATGGTCTTTCATTTGCCTATTTCAATTATGTGGTTAAACTTAATTAAATCAAAAATTTTCGGATTCTCATTTTTCACTTTTGAACAAATAATTTCTGGAAGTCCATTTGAAGTATCATATATAAGTATACTATTTGGCAATTCCCAATATTTTTGGATTAAATTTCGTATCCCTGAATGATATCTACGTCTAATGGTGTTCTCAGGAATGTTATGCCCCCCTTCTTTCACTCTATTATGCACCCTAGAAATAGCCAACTCCTCACTATCCAGCCATAAAAATATCAAAGTTACTATATAACCTTGTTGTTTTGCATCTTCAATGAATTTAATAAATGTAAGTGATGCAAGAGTGGTTTCAAAGGCGAAATTTTCATTGCTTCTTAAAAGTTCTTTAATTCTGCCTAACATAATCCTTCCCGCCTCTATTGAAATTCCTTCAGGATTAAATGGAGAAATTCCTTTTGCTATCTCATCGGCATTAACAAATTCCTTACAATTTAAAATCTGTGGAAGAATATTGAATGAAGCTGTTGTTTTACCTGCTCCATTACAACCAGCAACAATGTAAAGGTTTTTTGAGTCCACAATCAAAAGTAACCATTTTGATTTATAAAAAAAACCAACTTAAAGTGAATTTTTATAATAGATTACCAACTAAAACCTAAACATAGGCGAACTTCCCCAAGGAATTTTAGACAAAACCAATAGCAAGCCAATTCCGTAAAAAATTAAACTGCGCTTGTGCTTATCTGCATCTGCATATGCTTTTGCAGCTCGTATCTTGCCAATTTGAATTAAAGCAATAGCAATAATCATCGTTAATGGATGTTCCAACAATGTTAATCGCAACATTTTGTCTTTCATAGCCATGCCAACATCGGTGAGTGCTTGCTGCACAACCGGACTAACAAACCATAAGATCAAACCTAATAATAATTGAGAATGCGCACTGGCAATTAATAAGGTACCTGCAGTTTTATCTTGTTTACCAAAGGGAGTTCCGCCCATCATACCTCTGATGGCTCTGAATATGGCATAAACGGCTGCCGCTAGAAAAAACCAGCGAACAAAATTGTGAATGGTTAATAAAGATTCGTACATGGTGTTTTTTGATTCAAAACTAATTAATCTGTAAATTATGTCAAGTAATATTTTAAACACCCCAACAGATTATGGCCAGTTTTTGGCAACAAATGCCTTTTATCAGAATTATTATTCCGTTTATTCTCGGAATAATTTATGCAGCAAAATTTGCCATTAGCACCTCTGAACACCTTATTATACTTATTGCTACAGGAATACTGTTTTTTTTATTTAAGAAATTTAGTAGAACTATTTTACCCAATTTTAAGGAAGGCTTTTTTTTTAATTACAGCCTTTTTATTCTTGGAATTATTTGCCAAAGCAACCAAAATTACCTGCTACACCATAAACATTACTCAGAAAGTAATCAAGCGTATTTATGCGTACAACTGACAGAAAATCCTAGAAAAAATAATTTTGGATATAAAGCCGAAGCACTTGTATTATATAGCCTCAACAGCAATCAAACCAAAAACCAAGTATCAGGCAAATTGCTTGTGAACTTTAAAGATACCCAAAACAATGCTATTCCTGTTTATGGAGACCAAATTATCATTAAATCCAGTATTCAGGAATTTTCTTTACCCAAAAATCCAGGAGCATTTAACTACAAAAATTACATGGCTCATAAAGGAATTTTTTACCAAGTATTTGTTCCAACAAATGGTTTTGTTTTTAGCGGTTTGAACCAAGGAAATTATATTATTAAAAAAGTAATTGGGCTACAAAATTACATAAAGGAAGTGTTGCAAAAAAACCTACATGATGCAGGTGAAATTGCCATAGCCGAGGCTTTGCTGTATGGCTACGACAAAGATATCTCGGATGAGGTAACCACTGCTTACAGTAAAACAGGAACCTTGCATGTACTTGCTGTAAGCGGCATGCATGTAGGCATGATTTTTATGTTATTGAGTTTGCTATTGAAGCCTTTTGAAAAACGCAAAAAGGGTAAATTAGTAGTTGCCCTATTAAATTTACTTGGCATTTGGGCCTACTCCCTTATCTGTGGATTTTCGCCCTCCATTTTGCGTGCAACGGTTATGTTTAGTTTTGTAATTATTGGCAAACAAATTCAAAGGGGCGGCAATCCTTTCAATAGCTTGGCGGCATCTGCTATGCTATTGTTAATGGTTAATCCGCTGCTCATTTACAATGTGGGATTTCAATTAAGCTATGCTGCTGTTTTGGGCATACTAGGGTTTTATCCAAAACTATATTTACTTGTTAGCTTTAGATACAATTGGGCAGATGAGATATGGAAAATAATAGCCGTTTCAGTTGCCGCACAAGTGCTTACTTTGCCTTTAAGCATTTACTATTTTCATCAAATACCCAATTACTTTTTACTGGCTAATTTAGTCATTATACCATTGAGCAGTATCATTATTTACCTAGGAATTGCGCTCTTGTTTATTTCACCTTTTCCAATTTTAGCAATTTGGCTAGGTAAACTCATTGGCGGTTTGATCCAACTCTTAAATGCAATAGCCATTTGGATAGCAGACCTTCCTGGTGCTTACATTGATCAATTGAATTGGAACGAAATAACATTGGTTTTGGCTTATGCTATTATCCTATTCACTATCCTTTATTTTTCTTTGAGTGACCTTTTATATTTTAGAATAGGACTACTTATTATTTTACTGATACAATTAAACCAAATCAATAGAAACATAGTTTGGAACAAACAAAAACAACTAACGATTTATAGCCTTAAAAAGGGTTTTGTTTTGGAGTTCACTCAACAAAAAGAATCAATTATTTTCTCCAATATTGCTCAATTAAATGGGTCGAAAATATTTCAACAAGTAATAAATCCAAATCAGCTCATACAAGGCATACAAAACACAAGTATTCATGAAATAGATACTGGCAATATCTATTTGGCCATTGCGCCTAACTGCCGTGTTTTTTTGGTTCAAACCAACGAAATACCTACTCTTCAGCATATAGATATTGTGGTTTTATTAGGCAACAAATACCAAAATATTAAGCATTTAATTATGCACAATCACATAAAGCAATTCGTTTTGAACCAAGATATTTTGCCCAAAAAGCGGGAGGCAATAAAAAAAATACTCACAAAATGCCAAATCCCCTTTTATGATATTAAAGAAAATGGCGCCTTTGAACTATCATTGTAATATGGATGAATTAGTTTTATACGAGGTAATTGATAGGGTTGCTTATATTACGCTTAACAGGCCCGAAAAAAGAAATGCGTTGAGTTATGATTTTGTGGCTGCAATTAGCAAACAATTGCAGATTGCAGCGCACGACCAAAATTGTAAAGTAATTGTTTTAAAGGCCAATGGCGAAGCTTTTTGCTCTGGTGCTGATTTAGGCTCATTGCAAAAATTACAAAATAATACTTTTAAAGAAAATTTAGCAGACAGCAAACACTTGGCCGCTCTCTATTTACAGATATACCAATCGCCAAAAATTATCATCTCTAGAGTTGAAGGTGCTGCATTTGCAGGAGGTTGCGGTTTAGCCACTATTTGTGATTTTTGCTTTGCAGATGTAAATGCCAGATTTGCTTATACCGAAGTGAAAATTGGATTTATTCCAGCAATAGTTATGGTCTTTTTATTGAGACAAGTTGGCGAAAAAATTGCGAGGAGAATACTATTAACTGGAGATGTTTTTGATAGTGAAAAAGCCTTACATTATGGCTTAATAAGTGGTGTTATAGATTCAAAGATTATAGAGGAGGAGGTGCACCAATTTGCTGTAAAGCTTTGCAAAAATACCTCTTCACAAAGTATTGCTGCTAGTAAAAAAATGTTGGCAAAGGTGCCAGAACTTTCTTTGCATGATGCAATTAATTATGCGGCAGAAATGAATGCACAAGCCCGCTCATCGGAAGATTGCAAGCGAGGAATTTCTGCTTTTTTAAACAAAGAGAAATTAAGTTGGTAATGAAAATCAAACTATTCATTTTACTTGCTTTGGTTAGCCCCAACTTATTTGCGCAAAGCACCATCACCGAAGGCAAATTGTTCTATGAAATTACCTATCAAAACCTAAATGCAGATATGTTGCGCAATGAGCATTTGTTGCCCCATGATGCCAGTTTCTATTTTAAAAAAGATAAAACCCGCATGGAAATGGGAGTTGCAGGGGCAGGCAAAAACTCAACCATTTACGACGGTACCAAAAAGCAAAGCACTATTTTGTTAAATATCTACGGAAGAAAATTTGCTTTGATTAAAAGTGATAGTGAAATGGTGGTGGTGAAAAAATCAATGATGTTGGATACCACCCAGAAAGTGCTTAAAGTAGAAATATTGAATGAGTTTAAGAAAATTGCAGATAAAAATTGCCAAAAGGCATTGTTACATAGAATTGTTAAAGGTCTGCCACAAACAAGTGAATGTTGGTTTACCAAAGAATTGCCTCCCTATAACACACAAACAGATGAAAGCCTAAAGGATATTGATGGTTTTTTAATGCAATATCAAATGACTGAAAATGGCATGACAATGATTATGACGGTAAAAATGATTATGCAAATTCCTATTGAAGACAATATGTTTAGCATTCCAGATGGCTACCTAGTGGTTACCGAAAAGGAATTGAATAAACTTTTAATGGTTATGCAAAACGACCCATCTGGGCACTGATTATGCTTTTTCTTTTACGGAAGAAAGTCCGTTGATAAAATCTATGAAGTTGGCTAATGAGCTTATCTTAGAAACATTTTCATTTAACGAAATCTCACAATTAATAAACTGTGGACCAGTTAATAAAATTTTGCTGTTTTGCCAAGTTACAGATAAAAAATCCACAAATGCTTGTTTGTCAATATCGAGCTGAGCGGCTGTCATCATGGTAAGAATATAATCTGGCTTTTCTCGACCAAATGCATCTCTTAAATCTAATAAAGGAACTTCTTGACCCAAATACAAAACTTGATGGCCCCTTGCTCTGATGATATAATTTGCGAACAACAAACCCAAAGAGTGTTTTTCAGCCTCGGGTAAAAATAGCAAAAAGGTTTTTCTATTTTCTGCAAATTTTCCTACTTGCCCATCAATGGCAACAAATACTTTTTGTTTGATGATGTTGGATACAAAATGCTCATGGGAAGGAAATATGGTACCTACCTGCCATAAAAGGCCAACCTCTATTAGAAATGGAAAAACAATTTTTAAAAAAGTTTCCTCCAATCCCATTTGTAAAATATAGGTATTTAACAAATTGTGAAAAGTTGTTTCGTCAAAGGTTGTCATGGCCGAAATAAGTGAACTTATTTGGATTTTATATTCAGAGTAATCGGAATTGAGGTGCATTACTTTTTCCGAAATTACCTCTTGAGATAATTTGGCAATTTCTGAAATTTTGTAGCCTTTGTGATTTAAAATACTAATATTGAGTAAAGATTTTAAATCATGGTCGTCATAAAACCGAATATTGGTATCACTGCGCTTGGGAAGCACTATTCCATAGCGTTGCTCCCAAATTCTAAGCGTATGGCTTTTGATTCCGGTAATAGCTTCTATATCTTTTATTGAAAATGTGCCCAAGGTTTATTTAAAAATGAATTATAGATACCAAACATATTCAAGTCTATAATGTTTTATTTGATGAAATTATGACAAAAATACTTATTTCTGGCGGATCAGGGCTTTTAGGTTCAAACCTTACCCAATTTCTGCAATTAGGAGGACATGAAGTAGCCTGGTTAAGCAGGAATCCAAAGGGAATGAAGCAACAATCTTTTTATTGGAATCCAGAAAAAGGCGAAATTGATATTGCCTGTTTAAAGGGCGCAAGCACCATCATTAATCTAGCTGGAGCTGGTGTTGCGGATAAAAGGTGGACAAGTGCGTATAAATCAGAAATCTTGAATAGCAGAATTGAGGCAACCTCGCTTTTATTCAAAACCCTTCAAGATAATGTGCACCAAGTTGGTCTGTTTTTTGGCGCCTCTGCTGTTGGGATTTATGGCAATAACCCACCAAAAAACTGCAAAGAAGAGGCCCCCTTGGGAGATACATTTTTGGCAGAAGTTTGTAAAGCATGGGAAAATGAAAGTTTAAAGGTGACAAATCTTGGCATTCAAACAAGCATTATTAGAATTGGCATTGTATTGAGTGAAAAAGGTGGTTTTATAAAAGAGATTGCCAAACCTGCCTACTGGGGATTTGGAGCAGCTTTAGGCAATGGCAAAATGACAACACCTTGGATTCATATTCATGATTTAAGCAGGATGTTTGCTTTTTTGATAGAAAACCAAAAATACCAAGGCATATTTAATGGCGTAGCGCCGCAACCAGCTAGCAACCAAGACTTAACTACGCTCATTTGTAAAGCCATTCACCGCCCGCAATGGTTGCCCCCTATTCCTAGCTTTGTTTTAAGACCTATGTTAGGAGAAATTACGCCTATGTTATTGGCCAATCAAGACATTTCGTGTACAAAAATACTCGAGGCTGGGTTTCAATTTCAATACCCAACAGCAGAACAAGCAATTAATGATTTGTTAAAATAATGGCAAAATTACAGCTATTTGCTAATATTGAACAAAATTAATTCAGATGAAAAAAGGATTTTTATGCATTTTGCTATTAACGTCTCTGGCAATAACTACTCAAGCTCAAAATAGCAAAGCATTACCTGTAAAACAATACCAACCCGCAGTGCTCATAGAATTATTTTCTTCGGAAGGATGCAGCAGTTGCCCTTTTGCAAGTAAATTTTTAAAGGAAGTGATAGACATCAGTGATAGCAGTAAAACCCCTGTTTTTGTGATAGATTATCATGTTGATATTTGGAACAGATCAGGGTGGGTTGATCCATTTTCTGATTCTATTTTTAGCATGCGCCAACAAGAATATGTTTATAGAAAAAAACTCACATCCATGTATACACCAATGGTGTTTGTAAATGGCGGCGACAAAGACTTTGCTGGATCCGACAAAAGAGCCATAGGAAATGCCATACAAGGCGTTTTAACACAACCATCCAATTATTATCTGAGAACAGGAGTTACAGCTGTTGAAAATGAGGATAGCTTGTTGGTTGCTTATCAAATTTGGGGAGAACTAGATTCGTTTGATTTAAGGGTGGCTTTTATACAAAAAGAAATAAACAACCAAGTAAAAGGCGGAGAAAATGCGGGCATGATTTTACACCACCACAATGTGGTGAAGCACCTTACTACCAAGCATCTTACCAATAATGAAGGTTTTATGAAAATTCCAGTAAATAGAGACCTCAACCTAGATAATTTTAGAATGGTGGTATTTGTTCAACACCAAAGAACTTGGAAGGTAGTTGCCACAGATCAAATGACATTTAAGCCTTAATTTTCTGGCCTTTCGGCTTCCAATATTTCATTCAAAGAAATTTCTAAAGATGGAATAATGATTTCAACTACACCCCAAACTGCTAAGATATCTAAGCCAAAATAATCATGAATTAACTTATCCCTCATACCTGCTATCCGCTTCCATTCAATATTTGGATATTTACTTCTAAACTCAGGATCTAACTTTTTTGTAGCCTCGCCAATTATTTCAAAATTTCTAATAACTGCATCCTGAACTAAAAAATTCTTCTGAAAAATCTCTCCATTTATACCAATTGTATATTGTTTAATCTTTTTTACACATTCTATTATATGCGTAATTTAAATCAATGAATCCTTTTCCATTAGATTAATCGAATAAGGTCTTTTTGGATATATGGCAATAAATTAGATTCAATTGACCTAAGGGTTATCAAATCGACCTTTCTACCTAAAATCTCAGATAGCTCTTGTTCAAGTCCAATTAAATCAAGCAAATGGTATTCCTTTTCTAAATCAACCAATATATCAATATCGCTGTGAATAGTTTCCTCATTTCTAGAAAAAGACCCAAAAATACCAACCATTTTTGGGTTAAATGGCATTAGTATTTTTTGAATGATGTTTTTTTCAACTTGAGAAATCATAGGTAAATTTAATAAAAAAAAATAAAGAATAAAAATGAGTTTAATGCTCCCCTAAATCTAAAGTCAATCTTTTTTGAAACTTCGTAAAAATTTCACCCTCTAAAACAGCTGTTTCTTTACTTTTTGCTTGAATGTTTTTTAGGATTGCTAAGTAATTTTTGGCCTTGTCTCTATCGCTAGATAAATTGTAGTGCATTTCCAAAATACCCAATCCTTCTGTTAAAATACTGGCATTTTGTTGCCTCAAATAATAGCTATAGGCCGTTAGGATACTGCTTCTGTTAAAGCCATATTTACCTAATACTCCCTCATAATATATATTTTTATTTTCTTTAGCATAATTGGCATATAACCAAGCAATGCTACGTTGAATCACAGGTGTTTTATATTGCTCCAATTCTTTGCACTTTTCTAAACAAAAAGCCTTATCGGTAATGGCTAGAGATTGCAAAACAGTTGCCATTACACCATAAGATGAATCTTGCAATCCTTTCAACAAGGTAGATTTTGCCAACTCAGAGTTTCCCTTAAAACCCAATAAATACATAGCATTGTCTCTTACCTCTACATTGGAAGAATTAGCAGCCAAATTTGCTATCTTTTTCTCATAATCGATATACAAAGTATCTAATTTCCCAATTAATTCTAACCCTGCTATTTGGTAATAATATTCGGGCTGAACCAATAAATAATCTATGGCTTGCCTTTGTTGGATTTCCGCCTTTTCATATGGTAACAAAGCCAGACCCTTCCATGCATTTATTTTTGATTGATAGCCCTCTGCCATTTTCAATTGAATTAATAATTGATTGGCATCTTTGCCATCAGTAATTGCTCCGGGAATATTTCCTTTTGGATCAAGCCAAAATGCAGCCATTGTTATGGAGTCTGCATCATTATTTACGACTGGAATTTGGATAACAGTATTCTTGCCATTGATATAAACAGGCAGCTCTTGAACGCTGCCTAATCTTCCTTTAGTTGCTAATACA
>CAMCJW010000087.1 GCA_945875195.1 Chitinophaga pinensis
ACAGGAGAATTGGTAAGCAATAAGGTGCTGAAATTTGAAGATGGGCAGTACTTTGATTTGCTGCGCAATTTTGAGAATTGTATTTCAGCGAGTGCTTTTAGAGGAAGAAAAGGTTCAACCGGCATAGCTAGAAACTTGAAGGATGCTACTATTGAAATTTTCCCTAATCCAAATCAAGGTATATTTTCAATACAAAGTAGTTTTTCTATAAAACATGTTTCTATTCACTCAATTGCAGGTGAGCAAATTTTCCAACAAGGTTTTGGTTCGAACCAAATTGATATTGATATGAGTTCATTCAATGAAGGTGTGTATATCATTAACCTTTCCGACGAAAATGGGCAAACCATTAGTAGAAAATTGGTTAAGTACTAATTTTTTAGTTTAAAGGTTAACGCTCAAACCAATTCTATAAAACCAACCAAGGTTGCCCGTTAAGGAGTTAGTGGCAGTTCCGGCATCCAGTCTTAGGAAGCTAAAGATATTTGTGAGTCCAAAGTACAATTCGTTGTAATTTAATTGAGGGGTAAGCAGGCTATTGATGCCAATTATTTCGCGGGCTTTGAGCTTGCGTATTAAGGGTCTTTTACTCATAAGCAATCCTTGAAAATTGTGCATTAAATGCGCCTCAAGAAATGATTCATTGGTGCTATAATCATAGTAGTTTAAGGCATGAAAACCGGTGAGTCTACTGCGTGTATTTATTGAAACATTGTATTGTTTTTGCGGATTGAAAATGAAGATGGTTTGGTTGCCATTGAAATGCTTGTAGTCTAAAAATTGCTGGTTGTTTTGGGCAAAAAATGCACCTGCATTCACATCAAATTTAAAGGTTCCAAGAGCATTAAGTTTAATGTCTTTGCCAGCGCCAACATCTAAGTAGTGATATTGGTAATCAATTGTTGCTATGCCATAGCCTGTTTTATAATTGAGATAAAATTCTGGGTATTTTGATCCCAGTATATTTTTATACCCTGGCAAGCTTTCATATTTTTGATTGGGTATATACCTCAAAGAAAAGCCAAATTCTACTCCTTGGTGTTTTAGGAAAGCAGCTTGGTTGTTGTTTGGATTTAAAGGGTTATTAGAGGTAAATTCTTTATTGGATTTTGCAAAAGAATAATCGCTGTGGTTCACCATGGCATCTCTTTGAAAATACTCGGTGTATAGCCTAAAGTATAAGCCATTTTTTAGCTCATCATCGAGGTAAATTTTAGCTACATCCTTCTGATAAATTTTCATGTAATTTTCCCTCAAAAGGAGCGTATAGGCAGCATTTACTATTCCATTAATGGGGTTTGCAGGATTGTATTGCTCCACAAATCTTCCAAGTTTATATCCAATGCCAAAAGCATGCAATGGGTCTATTGTTTTGTATCCACTGATGCCTGGGCAGAAGTTTTGGTTGGCCATTCCATACCTTAAACTTAAGCTGGTATAACTGTTTTTACGGTAATCCATTTCATTGGTTCCGCGATTCAAATTCACATCAAAATATAAGCCCTCAACAGTGTTGTAGCCAGTGCTTAACAACAGAGGAGAGAAGCCCCAATATTTGTTTACAGAATCGTTGTTTTTTTGATACGAATAGCCTCCAAGGAGCAATTTTCCTATGCCAAACTTATTATCCAATCTTTGCATAGAATCTAAGTAATGAGGCTCGTGTTCTGCTAGGTAAATGCTATCGGCTTTTGTGTATTGCTTTTGTTCCTCGTCGGTTAATTTAATGCTTCTATTTCCACCCCAGTATAGGCTGTCTTTTTTATTCGCTTTTTTCTCAATTTTAAAGGTCTCGTTTCCAAAGAATTTTGGTTCAAACCGTTTATTTAAATTAAAGTTACTCATGGCCGCAACGCTCATATCAATAGCTCTGAACCCAAAGATTTTAATGAAGCTGGAGACTTGCATTTTTAACGGTACCCAAACATTGTTAACGAGTATGGTTTCTTGGAGTAGATTTACAGTATCTACAAATTGAATTTGGGCATCTTTGGTAAGCATGAGTTCTGATCCAAATATTTGGTAATCGTTGCTAGCGATATAGATATAGCCTTGAAATAAAGGGTCGCCTTTTCTGGCAGGTATTACTTCTATTTTGTTAATTTCAATGCCATCTGAGTAGAAGCTACCTTGGAATTTGTATTTATAATTTAGCAAGGCAAGCGGGGCAATGGGAGAAACAAAAGGCCTATCGCTGTAGTAATCTAGATTTACACTTGGTTCGTATAGGTTAAAGAAAACATCGTTCACACGGTTCCAGCTAAAGCCTTGTTTTTCGCCCGCAATTTTTGAGGCAAGCATTTCTTCCTTAAAGTAATCGGGCTTTTGGTTATAGTATTTGGCAACAGATTCGGAAAGGTATACAAGGCCAAGATCGTTGCTATCTGGCATTTGTGATTTGGGAATAAAAGCCGGCCTTTTTTTAGGAATTTCGCACAAGCGAACATTAGATTTCATGTAAACATCGGTGGCGTAAGATTGAATTTTATCGGCATTTTCTTTGCGTCTCTTGATGGCCTCTTTGATGATAGCATAAGCAGGGTCTTTGGCATTTGCATTTACCACTACAGCTTTTAACTGGATGTTTTCCGATTTCATTTTTACCAGCAAGTTCGAACTTCGGGAATTCATATCTATTCTTACTTTTTGTTTGATATAGCCCATAGTTTGAAACACCAGAACAGTATTTGCAACATCTTTTACTTGTATTTCAAATTCGCCATTGGTGTTGCTGCTGGTGCCTTGAGAGGTTCCTTCAATAAATATACTTGTGTAAACCATTGGGTCGAGGTTTTCGTCTACTACCTTTCCTTTGATGGTTAAATAGTTCTCCTTCACACCAAGGCAATGCATGATAAAAGCTATTTTAAAAGCTTGCTCTTTCATGGCATCATATTTTCCAGATGCGCCACCATGGCCGCCATCCATGGTTGTTTTGAACAACAATAAATTGGTATCGGTTTTCATATCTCTGAGTTTACTTACCCATTTTGCGGGTTCCCAGTATCCTACTTGTGCATCGTTGTATCCTGCAGTAACTAAAATATTTGGGTAAGCTTGAGCCAATACGTTATCATAAGGAGAATAACTTTTCATATAATCATAATCGGCCTTTATTTTTGGGTTTCCCCATTCTTGGAATTCAAAAGTGGTTAGTGGAATTGATTCATCGAGCATGGTGTTTATTACATCTACAAAAGGAACACCGGCAATGGCACAATTGAACAAATCTGGTCGCATGTTTAAAACAGCACCCATTAACAAACCACCAGCTGAAGCACCATTAATGGCAAGCCTTTTGGGAGAAGTATATTTTTCTTTGATGAGTAATTCTGCGCAGGCTATAAAGTCGGTAAAGCTGTTTTTCTTTTTCATGAGTTTGCCATTCTCATACCAATCTTCCCCCATTTCTTTACCACCTCTGATATGCGCTGTAGCCAAAACAAAACCTCTATTCAAATAGCTAATATCATCCGAATTGAAAGCTGGAAATGAGCTTGCACCATAAGATCCGTATGCATCAATCAATGTTGGGTTCAAACCGTTTAAAACAATACCTTTTTTGTAATAGATAGTTATAGGTACAAGGGTGCCATCTTTTGCTTTAGCCCAAAGTCTTTTTGTTTCATATTTATCGGGACTATATTTTTCTAATAAAGTATCTATTTCAGTGATTACCTTTTCTTTGGTTTGAAGGTTGTATTTGTAAGTGATTGTAGGAGTTATAGCATTTTGAACGGCATAATTAATTTCCTTTGTTTGTAAGTAATCGTATTCATCAAAACTGTATGCAGAAGTGCCAAATGGAATATTGCTTTGAAGGGTATCAATTGCCTTAGATTTTCTATCAATGATTAAAATATTATTGGTAACATTTTGGGTAAGATTTATAATGAGGTGATCTTTGAGAAGGCTATATCCATTGAGTAAAACATCTTTTTGGGGAGGAAACAAACTCACCCATTCGTTGCTGTTTTTGGCTTGCAAGGGGGCGGTCATGAGCTGGTAGTTTTTTGCTTGAAAGTTTGTATAAACATACCATTCATTGCCTTGGTAATGATTGATGGTATAAATCAAATCGGGTTTGCGTTTAAGAAACAATTGTGGTTTAACAATGGCTGAATCTGGCCAATACCAGGACTCCGATGATTTTGTTTTGGTAATGTTTAGGAGTATGAATTGCTTGCTAACACTTCTGCTGATTGAAACCTGAAAAGTTTTATCTAGTTCTTCAAAAATGAGTTCATCCATAAAAGGGTTTGAACCTAAATAATGTCTATACACTCTGTATGAGCGCAATGTTTTGGGTTCGGGAACGGTGTAGTAAAAACTATTATTGTCTTTGCACCAAAGCACATCGAGCACTTGTGGAATGGTATCAGCAACATAAATACTGTCCTTATCAATGTGTTTGATGTATAGTCTGTTTACATTATTGCCTTTGGCATCAATACCATAGGCTAGCAATTCTTGGTTTGGACTAATGGTTTGAACACCAAGATTAAAATAGGCAAATTCCTCGGCCAGTTTATTGAGGTTGAGTACAATTTTCTCTGGTGCTTGAAGGCTGTCCTTTTTGCGGTATATATCGGGGTATTGTTTTTCTTGACTCACCCTGCTGTAGTAAAAGTAGTTTTTTACTTTGTTGGGTTTGGTGTCATAATTTTCCTTTCTCCTGTTTTTTAATTCCTCGAAAATAACCTTTTGAAGCAGGTTGCTGCCCTTCATTGCATTGTTTGCATGGGTGTTGTTGGCATATAAATAATTTATAGCCTCAGCGCTGTATTTATCGCGAAGCCAGTAATAATTGTCTACCAAAGTATCTTGGTGGATATAGGTGGTAAAGGGTATTTTTTCGGCCTTAGGTGCATCAAAGCCTTGAGAAAGGGCTATATGCGGTTGGACCAAACAGAAAAAAAGGAATAATTTTAGTTTCATTTGTTGAGCAATTTAATGGTTTGAACGAAATGGAATTTCTTAAAAACACTTAAACGCATGGAATAGTTGAAATGTTACATGATCTAAAAGCTAAGGGCTACCGCTCATGTGCAAGAAATAATTTTCGGCTTAAATAATTTTAGCTGATTTTTTAATGCCACGTGTTTATTATCCTAAAAACATAACACTTTGTTAACTTAACCCTGAATTTAGGCAATAATTTAAACTCTCTTATGTTATGAATAGCCAACATAGAATATCTGTTAATGCCTATTTCTATTGAATTTGAAAACTATTTTCTTTGATATTTTTGCATATGAAAATAGTTGCACGGTGAAAAAAAATTGAACTAAAATATTTGCAGGATTTAGTAATTGGGGTAATAATTGAGTGCAATTACCTGAACTTGGAAATTAAATGAATGATTTACATTCCTGTTTTCAAAACTCTTTTATGGCTTGTTTTTATTGGAGTTTAAGCGTATGGTCTTTGGTTGAAAACCGTGAATTAAGTTTCTTTTAAGAAAGTAAAAGGACTTGGGTTATCCACATTTTATAAACTAAATTTTGATTTTAAGGTGCTTAAAATATCAGATTACCCCAAACATTTAATACCTTTACATGATTGAAATACAATCGCCATAGTCAACCATGAATACAAAAAAGGATATGGAATATCGAATTTTCAAAAAGGAAATTAGTTGTGCAATTCTTGTTTTAGTAACTCTTCTTACGCCTTTTCAGAACAAGGCTTTAGCAGAAAAAACAGACAAAAGATTCGGCACAAGTCTTGACTTGAAATCGAGTTCAACAGCAAAGCATTTTGGAAGCAAAAATTCTGCGGAATTTAAGGTTCAACCGATTGGTTTATCAGCCAAGATTAATTTTTATGCACCACCCCCAACACCAATAAGTGCATTGCCAGATTCGGCTTACGTAAATGGTTACACAGGAAATGCTAATTTACTCAACATTTTTTTAAATGATTCGTTCAATAACCTAGCCCTTATTGGTTCGGCAATGAAAGTTACCAGTAGCATTCCCAATAGCCAAATATTATTGGACACTGCTACAGGCGACATAAGTGTTTTGGCTGGTATTGCTGCAGGAACCTATGTAATTTCATATAGTATTTGCGATACCTCCGATTTATCTAATTGTGCGAGTTCTTTTGCTACAATTTATGTTTCGGCTCCGCTTATTGTTGCTAATTCGGAGTTAGCTATTGTTGATGGCTTGGCGGGAAATACCTCTGTCTTTAATGTATTTAATAATGATAGCATAAATGGGAATTTAGCTAATTCATCATCGGTAAATACGAGCATTGTAACAGGCTCTGGAAATGCGGGAGTAACCTTAAATTTATCGACCGGCATTGTAAGTGTTGCCTCCTTAACACCGGCAGGCACCTATACCATCAACTATAAAATTTGTGATACACTGAATACAGCCAATTGTGATACAGCATTAATAACCATATTAGTAAGTACTCCAGTAATTGTAGCAAACCCCGATGCCTCTGAGGTAAATGGGTATAATGGTGCAGCTAATTTGTTGAATGTTTTAAATAATGATAGTTTTAATGTATCAATTGCTGCAATAGGTGCAGTAAATTTAAGCGTTGTAACACCGGCATCAAGTTCAAAAATTACCTTGAATACAATTACCGGTAATGTAACCGTTGCCCCATCTGTGCGTGCAGGTTTATATAGCATAGTTTACCGCATTTGCGATTCATTAAACCCAAGTAATTGCGATACTAGTATTGTTTATATAACAGTAAATGCACCACTTATTGTAGCAAACCCCGATAATGTTTCTATAAATGGTTATACGGGAGCAAATAACATTCTAAATATATTTGCCAACGATAGTATAAATTCTATTTTACCTACCGCAAGCAGAGTTACTTTATCCGTCCTCTCGAGTCCGAGCGAACCAGGGATTATTTTAAATACCATTACCGGGAGAATAAGTATTTTCCCATACACACCCGCTGGAGTTTACACTTATGAATACCGCATTTGCGATACCTTAAATACAAGTAATTGTGATACTTCTTTGGTAACTATTCATGTTTTGGCTCCACCCATTATTGCTAACAATGATGCTGCGATAGTTAATGGATATACAGGTGCAAACAATATTATTTATGTTCTCGCGAATGATAGTTTAAATAATACTCATGCAACATTAACCAATATTTATTTAAGCCTAAATAGTGCAGCTAGCCATCCTAATTTAAGTTTAAACTTAAGTACAGGAATGATAAGTGTTGCGCCAAAAACACCAGCAGGTATCTATTCATTGGAGTATAAAATTTGTGACACACTGAACCCATTGAGTTGCGATACTGGTGTGGTAACAATAACTGTAACTGCTCCGATTCTTGCAGCCAAGGAAGATTTTGCAAACGTTAATGGGTATAACGGAAATGCGAGTTTATTAAATGTATTTTCAAATGATAGTTTAAATGGAACTACAATTAATATTGGTGCTATTGAATTAAACATTTATGTAGCACCAACTAATTCGAGAATTTCATTGGATACCACCACTGGTTTAGTGAGTGTAGTTGCCCCAATTTCTTCAGGCTTGTATACATTTTCTTACATGCTTACTGATACTTTGAACCCAAGTAATACAGATACAGCTGTAGTTTCAATAAATGTTACTTCACCAATTATTTTGGCTCGAACCGACAATGGTATTGTAAATGGAGCTATTGGAAATGCGAGTTTACTAAATGTTTTAGCAAATGATTCCTTGAATGGTTTAGGTGTAAGCCCTGGAATGGTAAGTCTTGTAAAAACAACAAGCACCTCTGTAACTGGCATCAGCTTAGATACGGCAACAGGAATTGTTAGTGTATTGCCAAATGTACCTGCTGGGGTTTATTCTTTTGAATATAGAATATGTGATACCTTAAATACAGGTAATTGCGATACTTCAATGGTTTATATTACAATACTAGCACCGCCAATTAGGGCAGTGGCTGATACGGCCTACTTAAATGGCTATACAGGAAGTAGTGGTGAATTTAATGTATTGGCTAACGACAGTTTAAATCAAATGCCAATTGGCTTAGGAGCTGTAACAATTAGTATGATAGCTGGTTCTGGAAATGCAGGGGTAAATTTAAATGTATCTACTGGGTTTATTGAGGTTGCTCCAAGAATGAGTATTGGCAGTTATTCTATCAGGTATAGAATATGCGATACCTTAAATGTAGGCAATTGTGATAGCGCCCTTGTTATCGTAAAAATATTGGCTGCTCCTGTTGATGCAGTTAATGATACCGCAGTTGTTAATGGATATACTGGAAATTTATCTGCTTCTACGGTATGGTTAAATGATAGTATTAATAATAATAGCATTGTATTTAGAGAAGTGCTTATTAGTGTTTTAACACCCTCATCAAATGCAGGAATAGTTTTAGATACCGCAACAGGCATTATAAGCGTTCAACCAAGAACAATGGCAGGTTTATATACCATTGATTATAAAATTTGTGATACCTTAAATAGTAGTAATTGCGATAGCGCCACTGCAAGAATAGAAGTGCTTCCTCCATCAATTTTAGCGAACGCAGATTACGCAAGTGTGAATGGCTTTGCAGGTGATACCAGTTTGTTAAATGTTTTAGCCAATGATAGCCTGAATGGAATGCCTGTAAATGCGCTTGAAGTAAGAATAACAATTGTGGCTCAGGCCAGTCATGCTGGCATTACCCTTAATGATACCACAGGAATTATTAAGGTGGCTCCAAGAGTGCCGGCAGGATTGTACACCATAAGCTATAAAATTTGTGATACTTTAAATAGTAGCAACTGCGACAGCACAATAGATTCTATTCAAGTGAATAGCCCAATTATTGAAGCTACAAACGACACGGGTTATGTGTATGATTATAATGGCATTGCCAGTTTATTAAATGTGTTAACAAACGATCGTTTAAATGCAACTACAATTTCTGTTGGTTCGGTAAAAATTACAACTTTAATAGCCTCTAGTTCAAGTGAAATTAAGTTAAATGATACAACAGGTATTGTTTCTGTTGGTACTGCTATTCCCGCTGGAGTTTATACTATTAAATACAAAATTGCTGATACTTTAAATATTGGAAACGAGGATACAGCGTTGGTATATATTAAAATCAATGCACCTAAAATAGATGCTGTAAACGATACTTTTATAGTAAGTGGATTAACAGGAACCAGCGCTAGTTCAAATGTATTAAGTAATGATACGTTTGGATTTGTGCCGGCAGCAATTAATGTTGTAAAGTATAGAACCCTTATAGGTTCAGGAAATGCAGGTATTTTGATAGATTCTTTAAGCGGGTATTTACAGGTAACCCCAGGTACCGTTTCTGGGGTTTACCATATAAGCTATTCTATTCAGGATACATTAAATGTGGGAAATCGAGATACGGCCCATGTTTATATTCAAATTACTCCACCGCCAATTTTTGCTAATTCCGACATGGTAGCTGTGGATGGGTACTTAGGTAATTTAAATCTGTTAAATGTGGTATTAAATGATAGCATAGCTGGCGCCCCAACAGCGGTTGGAAGGGTTTATATTAGTATGGTTACCCCGGCTAGTAGCTCAAACATTATTTTAAATACCAGTAATGGACAGCTTATCGTATTGCCTAATACTTTGGCTGGAACCTATAGTTTGGTCTATAAAATTTGTGATACGTTGAACCCTACAAATTGCGATACAGCATTGGTTACAATAAACGTGCTTGCCCCAAATATTTTATTGAAAAACGATACGGCTCGCGTTAATAGTTATCTAGGTTCAACTAACTTAATTAATATTTATACCAATGATAGTTTTGGAGGTGCCGCTTTGGTTGCCACAAAAATTAAAATGAAAGTTTTGGTACCATTTGGAAATTCCTTATTAACCATTGATACGCTTACTGGTTGGGTAAGCGTTGGGAC